>JAZUKP010000001.1:0-12456 GCA_045643345.1 Anaerovoracaceae bacterium
GAGGGCGAAGTAATCCCGGCAATAGGTCACAGATGGGGCGGTTGGACAGAAACCAAGGCTCCGACCTGCACCGAAGAAGGTGAAGAGACCAGAGAATGCTCTGTATGCCACGAGAAGGAAACCAGACCGGTTCCGGCAGCAGGTCACAGCTTCGATACCGATCATCCGGTATTTACCTGGAACGAAGACAAGACAGAATGCACCATCGGCTTCCCCTGCACAGGATGTGATGAAGCAGATGAATACAAGTGCATCGTAACCGAAGAAGTGGTAACCGAAGCTACAGAAACCGAACCGGGTCTGAAGAAGGTAACCGCTACTTACAGCCCGAAGGCCGGCATCGTCTACACCGATACTGTAGAAGTTGTTATCCCGGTAAAGAAGGCTCCGGATACAGGTCTTGTAATCAGCGGCATCGGCGCTCTGGGCGCACTCGGTGCAGCAGCTTACGTATTCGCAAGAAAGCGTAAGGAAGACGAAGAATAATCTGTAAAACGAATATTTGATACTGTCTTTCAAGGGCAGGGTCGGTGAAAACCGGCCCTGCTTTTATTGTGGGACCTATAGGCTCCACAAATAAAAAACGGTGCAGTCCGGAGGGATTGCACCGTTTTCTTCTAAGATAAGAGGGGATTTAATGCCGCTTCCACCTTGGCCTTTTTCTTCAGGGTGGGGTGTTTGTAAAGTCTGCCCCGGGTCATGACCATGGAGATGTTGGCCAGGGCCTTCATGTCCTCCAGCGGGTTCTTTTCGGTAATCAGCAGGTCCGCGTCTTTTCCGGGTTCCACGGAACCGGTGACACTGTCGATGCCCGCAATCTGCGCGTTGCCCAGGGTTGCGGTGTACAGGGCGAATTCCGGGGTGGTTCCCAGATACTTGACGAAGTAGGCCAGCTCGCGCCAGGTGTCGTAGTGGGTAACGTAGGGGCAGCCAACGTCGGTGCCGATGCCCAGAGGAATGCCTTCTTCCATGGCTCTTCTGTAGCAGTCCAGCTCTGCCTCGTAAAGGAACTTGCCGTTGTAGGCATCCAGTTCGGAAAGACCGGTGGAAGCCTGGTCAAAGAAGGCAAAGGGCAGGGCCGGGGAAATGGTGGCTACGATTTTGGAACCGTTCTTTTTGAACAGCTCCACCAGTTCGTCGGTAAGTCTTGCACCGTGCTCTATGGTGTCTACGCCGCCTTCCAGGGCCGCTTTTACGCCTTCGGGGCTTTCCACGTGGGCAGCCACCGGATAACCCAGCTTGTGGGCTTCTTCGCAGGCAGCCTTGATGTATTCCGGAGGCATCTTCATTTCGCCGGGTTCGCCTTTTTTCTTGGCGTCCAGTACGCCGCCGGTGATCATCAGCTTGATCAGGTCCGGCTTGGTTGCGGCAATCTTGCGCACCAGTTCCGCCGCTTCTTCTGCGGAGTGGGCTTCGTAGGCCAGGGAACCGGCCATGTGACCGCCGGGTACGGATACTGCCATATTGGCTGCCAGCATTCTGGGTCCGTCCAGCTTGCCTGCATTGATTTCATCCCGGATTTGGGCGTCAAAATCCAGCACGCCGCCCACGGAACGCAGGGTGGTTACGCCGGACATCAGTTCGGTTTTTGCAAAGTTTGCGCAGACCTTCTTTAAGATGGCCCGGCCTGCGGCAGTGGCGGTTACCAGGCGTACCAGCTTGGCGTTGTCGCTCTGCTTCATGGAAGTCTTTCCGCCTGCGGGCATATGTACGTGCAGGTTAATCAGGCCCGGCATAATGTATTTCCCCGCCAGGTCGATGATTTCGTAACCGGAAAGGTCGGTAAAGCCTTCGGCGATGGCACTGATTTTACCGTTTTCCACTAAAATAGTTTTGCCGGTCTGGGGCTTCATGTCCTTCCGGCCGTCTAACAGAATTCCGTTGGTAAATGCGTATTTCATCTTATTCCTCCGTGTGCACTGTCGGCAATATGTTGGGTTCGATGTATTTGAACAGGTCGGTGCGGATGGAGTTTCGGGAATAGTTCACCTTGTCCCGCACCACTTCCTTGATTTTTTCAATGTATTCCGGATTGGCCTGATGACCTTCCGCCGGAGTAAATTTCCCCGTGGAGGCATCGTAGAAGCCTTCTTCCGTCAGCCAGCTGGAGTTGGCCCAAATGACCAGCGGATCCGTGTCCGAAAGAATATCCCGGCCCGCATAAAAGCGGGAGTCGAAGTCCGCGCCCATCAGGTTCAGTACTGTGGGCAGAATATCCGGGGCGTAACAGGGACCGGACACGGTGATGGGTTCTTCCCGTTCCTCCAGACAGGGGCTCCAGATGATCAGGGCGTTGTGGTCCCGGCGCATGGGAGTGTTGGGATAATAGCCGAACAGGTCTTCCAGATAGTTGCGGTCGTTGTGCCAGGCGTCACCGTTCTGCAGCGCGTAGGCATAGTGGTCTGCGGTCATGACAAAGACGGTATCTTCCAGGACGCCTCTTTCTTCCAGATCCTTTACCAGCAGCTCCATGCCGTATTCGAAGTCCAGACTGCAGGCAAAGTAGCCGTTAATCTGCTTGCCGTAGGTCAGGTCTTTGACCGCTTCTTTGTTCTTTACCGCAATCTCGTTGCCGGTAAAGTTGTAGAGCCCGTGGCCGGAAAAGGTCATGATATAGGCGCAGAACTTATCGTAGTTCTTCAGATCTTCCGTGATAAACTCGAACATTTCCAGGTCGCTGCGGGGCCATGTGTCGTGCAGGGCTTTTTCCATGCCCGTGCCGTAGGAGTAGAATTTTTCAAAGCCCAAGGCCGGGTGGGTGACGCTGCGGTTATAGAAATCGAAGTCGCCGTTGTGGTATGCCACGGTGCGGTAACCTTCTTTGCCCAGGATGTTGGCCAGGGTGTAGCAGTTGTTGTTATGAATGGTTTTCTGGATGGTTTTTGCGCCGTCCATGGGAATGCAGCCCGTTAAAATAGCCGCTTCGCCGGAGGTGGTGCTGCCGCCCCAGAAGGGATGATAGTAATCTTCCACCACGATGCCCTTGGTAGCCATGCGGGTGAGCAGGGGGAAGTAGTCTTCCCGGAGCAGTTCCTTGCTGAAACTTTCGATGGTAATCAGAATGACGTTTTTGTCTTTCAGAAGACCGGTGTATTCGTTCTTGCTGTCCGCCGGAGTTTTGTTCAGGTAGGAAATCAGGCTCTGCACGGAAGAATCCGAACTGGTTGTCTTTCCCCAGTCGACAGCCATCTGATTTTTCCCGTAGTCCACGGCTTCTTCCTTATTATTTCCGGCAGAAGCGTAGTCTTTTGGCGTTTCCGGAATGCCGGTAATCATATATTTTACGTCCAGATACAGGGCGTTGGATACGCCGAAATTCCGCACCGCGTCATCAAATACAAAGTCGTAGGTGTACTTGTTCTTTGCCAGATGCGTGGCGGTGATGGCCGAAGTACCCGCGCTGAGGAAGAATGCGGCAAATACCAGGCTGCCCAGCGAAAGTCCCGCGGTCTTTTTCATCCGGAAGGATTTGCAGCAGCAGAGGACCAGAAGCAGCAGGGCCGGTACGTGGAAAAGCAGAATGGTTCCCACGCCTTTCTTGATTACGTCCGCCACCACGTCGCCGAATTCTCCTACCACGCCGCCGGCGCCGGTAATGATGGATTCCACGCTCATAAAGGCCGTGTAGGCGTCGTTGGAGAAATACTCGATTAGAAAGAATATGGTAAGAATTTCCGCCAGCGCAAAGCAGATCCATTTGTTTGTCTTGCCGGAGCGGAAGCGGGTTCCGAGAAAGCACAGCACAAGACCGAAGCCCACCGCGTTGATTAAAATGCCGGCGGTCCGGTATACCGTAAAGTCGAAGCCTGTTTTTACAGCCAGCACCAGCTCCAGATAAATCAGGCACAGGGGCATGGCTGCAATGGTAATGTATTTGGATAATCTTTTGTCAAACATAATAATGTATTTTAGCATATTTCCGGGATTTGTGATATGATTATCCCGTGAATTTCATCTATATAGGAAAGATAAGATATTTATGAAGACCCTTCGAAAAACCGTATCCCTGCTGCTTGCCGCAGCTTTAATTTTCAGCTTCGGGGCGTTTGCGTCCGCCGATGCGGAACCGACGCCTGTAGGAAGCTGCAGTGAGTTTAACGCCATGCGGAACAATCCTTCCGGCAGCTATATTTTAACGGCGGATCTGGATTTCTCCGAATATACCCGGGACTGGAAGCCCTTTGCCTTTTCCGGGACTCTGGACGGCGGCGGCCACACGATTAAAAATCTGCATTCCGAAAGCTATTCCGAGGAGGATGTCCGCATCGTGGTGGACGCCAACCTGAAAGAGTACGAAGCCGTTTTTTCCGGTCTGTTTTCTTCCGCGGAAAATGCAGTCATAAAGAATTTGAACGTGAGAAATCTGCGGGTGGAAATCGGCGGAGAAAGCTGCGAGCTTCCCATGTTTGCCGGGATCCTTGCGGGCTACGCTTACAATACAACGGTGGAAAACTGCAATTTTTCCGGCCGGGTTGATACCACCACGGCGGGACACTGCTTCGGAGCAGGCGGCGTGTTCGGTTTTGCCGGCGCCTGCAGCATCGAAAATTCTTCCGTGGACAGCACTCTGGTGTGCGTGGATACGGATAAAGCCTATAAGGACGAGCAGTTCATGGGCGGCGCTTACGCCTTCGGCTACAGCAACGTCAATCACTGCACAATAAAAATCGACGGTTACGATTCCGACCACGGCTACGTGCACGACGGCGGCCTGGTGGGCTGCTTTATGTACTACGATAAGCAGCACGTGGGCGAGGTGAGCATGTCGTATAACGACGTATCCGGCCAGATTACGTTTTTTGAAGATAATAAAGACCGCCGGGCTTACTGCAAGGCCTACGGCGGCGAAATGATGTCCTGGAAGCTGACCATGGACGGCAATACCCAGAATTTTGTCCGCAACGAGGTAAAGGATTACAGCAAGGTACTGCTGCCCAAAGACTGGGAAGAGCCTCTGGAGGGATGCACGGACATTCTGCTGCTTTCCAGTCACGCCGACGATGAGCAGCTGTTTTTTGCAGGGCTTCTGCCTTACTACGCGCAGGTGAGAGGCCTTGGGGTGCAGGTGGTGTATGCTACGGATCACACTGCTTCCAGCGGACGGAATCAGGAGCGTCTCAACGGACTGTGGGGCGTAGGCATTAAACACAAACCGGACAGCTTCGGCTATTACGACGCCTATTCCGAAAGCTACGAAGGCGCCTTAAAGAACCTGGCGAAGTACGACATCACGGAAGAAGACGTAATCGAAGACATTCATCGGATGATTTTAAAATACAAACCCCAGGTCATCGTGACTCACGATGTGAACGGGGAGTACGGTCACGGGATGCACATCCTGATGAGCGGCGCTATGCAGAAGTGTCTGGAAAAGTACGGCAGTGAGTTTTCCTTCTTGAAAAAGGTTTATCTGCACCTGTACGAAGAAAATCCGGTGGTGCTTTCCTGTATAGACCAGCCCTTCGATGCTTTGGACGGCAAGACCCCTTTCCAGATTACTCAGGACTGCGGTTTTTCCGAGCATAAGTCCCAGCACTGGACCTGGTTTTACGGCTGGATCTACGGGAAAGGCAGCAATAAGATTACCGCGGCTTCTCAGATTAAGACCTACAGCCCCTTAAACTTCGGGTTGGTGTGGGGCGACCCTTCTTTGGATGCCTCCGGAGAAGATCTTTTTGAAGGCATGGTAAGCTACGAGGAGCAGGAACGGATCCGACGGGAAGAAGAAAAGCGGCGGGAGGAAGAAGCCAGAAAGGCGGAAGAAGAACGCATCGCCGCAGAAAAGAAGGCGGAAGAAGAAGCAAAAGCTCTTGCCAAGAAGAAAAGAATCGCTATAATAGTAGGTGGCTGTATTGTTGCGGCAGGAGCTGCGGTGTATGCAGTCCGTAGAAAAAAGGAGAAAAAGAATGATTAAAGTTGCAATTAACGGATTCGGCAGAATCGGCAGACTGGCATTCCGCAAAATCTGCGGAGACAAGAGATTCAAGGTTGTCGCAATTAACGACCTTACAAGCCCTGATATGCTGGCATACCTCCTCAAGTACGACAGTGCACAGAAGCGCTGGGAAGGACATGAGATCGAGGCCGGCGAAGATTATATCAGCGTTGACGGCAAGAAAATCACTATTTATAAAGAACCGGATGCGGCAAAGCTGCCCTGGAAGAAGCTGAAGGTAGACGTTGTTCTGGAATGCACCGGCTTTTATACCAGCAAGAAGAAGGCCCAGGCACACATCGATGCCGGCGCCAAGAAGGTTCTGATTTCCGCCCCGGCAGGCGATGATGTTCCCACGGTTGTTTACAGCGTTAACGAGAACATCCTCACCGCAGAAGACACCATCGTATCCGGCGCCTCCTGCACCACAAACTGCCTGGCGCCCATGACGGACGTGCTGCACAAGCTGGCACCGATTCAGTCCGGCATGATGACCACGGTTCACGCTTATACCGGCGATCAGATGATTCTGGACGGTCCCCACAAGAAGGGCGATTTCAGAAGAGCCAGAGCAGCCGCTGTCAATATCGTTCCCAACACCACCGGTGCAGCAAAGGCAATCGCCAACGTAATTCCGGAACTGACCGGCAAGCTGGTCGGAAATGCTATGAGAGTTCCGGTTCCCTCCGGTTCCATCACCATTCTGGACGCAGTGGTGAAGTCCACCAAGAAGCTTACCGTGGAGATGGTAAACGAAGCCATGAAGGCTGCGGCATCCGAATCCTTCGGTTATACCGACGAACCCATCGTTTCCTCCGACGTGATCGGAAGCACCTTCGGTTCTCTCTTCGATGCCAGCCAGACCATGGTCTGCGAATGCGGCAAAAATACCTACGAAGTAAGAATTACTTCCTGGTACGACAACGAGATGGGATATACCAGCCAGCTCATCCGCACCTTCAACTACATGTGCAATCTCTAATTCAATAAAAACGGACCGGATTACCGGTCCGATACGGACTGTTAGCTCAGCTGGTTAGAGCGCCTGCTTCACACGCAGGAGGTCGCAGGTTCGAGTCCTGTATAGTCCACCAAGCCGAGACAGCAGATATTGAAAGAAATATCTGCTGTTTTTTTTTAACGTTACGGACCATTCTCTTCTAATTGAAAACACATACAATCCCGGCTTTCGCTTCGGACTTGTATGTGTTTTACGATCTATGTAAAAAGCAAGAAAGAAACAGACGTTTTTTATTTGCGGAAGTTTACCGATGCTTTGTGCGGAGGCTTCCGCCGCAGGCTTTAGAAGCCGCACTTATGAGGTCTTGGTTTTAATGAAATGGCGCCGGTGGGGCAGCTGGGAAGACATTCTCCGAAGCCGTCGCAGTAGTTTGCATCGGTCAGCTTTGCTTTTCCGTCGGCAATGGCGATTACGTCCTCGCTGCAGGCGGTAATGCATTCTCCGCATCCGTCGCAAAGATCCGGGTCAATACGGATGATTAATTCGCTCATATATATTCCTCCTCTTTTGAATACCACATTCCGTGAATGTTGCAGCTATAGTTTTTCAGGTTCAATTTTTACCTCCTTTTTCGAGTAAAATAGGGTTTCGTCTTGCGTGTGCGGAAAGACGATGATATATTTATCAAGTCAGTTCCGATGGATTCGGTTCTGTCCTGTTCTGATTTTAGAATATCAGCTTATTAGGTAAGTACAATATACAGTAGCGAAGGGCGCATGCTTCTTTCATGGGGGAGATTCGAGAGCGTAATCACGCATGACTGAAGCGAAAATGTTTGTAACTGAAAGATTAGATATGTTCAATTATGCAATCATCGTTCCGTCTTTAGACCCGGACGAAAAATTCAATAAAGTGGTGGACGGCATGGCGGAAGCCGGTTTTCGCAGCATCGTTCTGGTGGATGACGGCTCTAAAGAAGAAAACAAAGAGCATTTCCGCCGGGCGCTGGCGCAGCATCCGGAGTGTGTGCTGCTGACCCATGCGGTAAATCGCGGAAAGGGCTGTGCGCTGAAAACCGCCTTTGCTTATATTGCGGAAAAAATGCCCGGCATTGACGGCGTGATTACCGTGGACGGCGATGGCCAGCATACGCCGGCGGACAGCGTGCGGCTGGCGGAGCACATGGCGGCGCATCCCGGAGACGTGGTTTTCGGGTGCCGGGATTTTGACCGGAGCAATGTGCCGCTCCACAACAAAATCGGCAACAAGATTACAGCCAAGATCTTTCAGTGGCTCTTCGGTATGAAAATCGGCGATGCCCAGACCGGTCTGCGGGGGATCCCTTTTTCTCAGCTGAAGCCCTTTACGGAAGAAATCGAGGGCGAACGCTACGAATACGAAAGCAATATGCTGATGTATATCAGCGAAAACAAGCTGCCATATTCTCAGATTCCCATCGAAACGGTTTATATCGACGAGAACGAAAGCTCGCATTTTCGGGTAATCAAGGATTCTGTGCGGATCTACAAGCCGATTCTTTCCCGGTCCAGGACCTTTAAATACACCCTCAGTTCGGTTTTATGCACTGTGGTGGACGTGGTGCTGTTTACCGTTTTGAACAAGCTGGGGCAGGGGATCGAGCCGATTTTGCTGGAAACATTGTTTTCCACCGGCATTTCCAGAGTCTGCTCCGCACTGCTGAATTTTGAAATTAACTACCGCTGGGTTTTTTCCAGCAATGAAAAAAAGAGCAAATCTGTCACGAAATACTTCACCACGGCGGCGCTGCAGTACCTGGCGTCTTATCTGCTCTGCACCCTGTTCTTCTTTTTGGCGGACAAGGCGGGAATCGTGGGCTTCGGCAGAACCTTGATTAAACTGGCCATCGACTGCGGGTTGTTCTTTGCTTCTTATGCGATACAAAAGAAGTGGGTGTTTCAAAAATAAATTCCAGAAAATGGGAACTTTTTCTTGCGATAAATAGTATGAAAGTGTAAAATAATGGTAATTATTACCGGAGGTTTTACACTTTTTTTATGAACAAAAACACGGAAGAAAATCTGAGAATATGCGATCTGGCAGCAGCCGATCGTCCCAGGGAGCGGATGCTGATGTACGGAGCATCTTCTTTATCCAATGCGGAGCTTCTTGCTCTTTTGATCTCCAGCGGGAATGCCAGAGATTCCGCGGTTTCGCTGGCATCCCGGGTGCTTTCTCTGGAGGACGGAAATCTGGCGGCGCTTTCCCGCTGCCTGCCTGAAGAATTCTGCACGGTGCCGGGGGTGGGAACGGCTACGGCCTGTCGACTGGCGGCAGCCATGGAACTGGGAAAGCGGGTCAGCTGTGCCGGCGGGGAAAAAACAAAGCTTTCGGAACCGTCCGCGGCGGCTGCTTTGTGCGAAGATATGCGTTTTCTCCAGAAGGAAATGTTCCGCATATTGATGGTGAATGCAAAGATGGAACTGGCGGCAAAGGAGAACGTCAGCATCGGCAGCATCAATTCTTCCAATGCCTCGCCCCGGGAAGTTTTTGCCGGAGCGGTAAGAAAAGGGGCTTTTGCGGTAATTCTGGTGCACAACCATCCGTCCGGTGACCCTTCTCCCAGCCAAAGTGACCGGGAGGTAACCCGTCAGCTGTGCCGGGCCGGAGAGCTTCTGGGCATTCAGGTGCTGGATCATATTATTATCGGGGACGGATGTTATTTCAGCTTTAAGGAAGAAAATCTTTTATAAATAATTTTTTTAGGTCTTTCCCAAAGGTTCCCCGGATGATAGAATAGTATAACTGAATTTTGGGGGTACGGCTATGGGAAAGACAATCATGCTTGCTTCCGGCAAGGGAGGAAGCGGTACAACTACACTTACGGTAAATCTGGGAATTGTTCTTGCAAATACCGGCGCGAAGGTTTTGGTTTTCGATATGAACATCGGACTTCGGAACGATGACATTTATCTGGGTATGGAAGATCGCATCCTTTTCGATCTGGGCGATGTGGCCTCCGGGCTTTGTCCTTTGGAAAAGGCGGTGGTTGCACATGACAGCTGTCCAAATCTTTTTCTGCTTCCCTGTTCCCAGTGCAAAGGCATCAGCGGTTTTTCCGGCCGGCATATCCGGGCGCTGCTGGAACAACTGAAAGAAGATTACGATTTTGTTCTGGTAGATTGTCCGGTAAGCATCGGCAAGGTAATGGAGTACATTGCAGGCAGCGCCGACAAGGCGGTTCTGGTGGTTACGCCGGACTTTGTTTCCGTGCGGAATACGGATGCGGTCAGCAAACGGCTGGAGAGCATAGGTATGACAGACCGGTGCTTTGTTATCAATAAAATCACGGAATCTGTCATCGGCAGCGAGCTTTCGCTGGAATGGATTTCCGAATCCATGGAGATTCCGCTGGTGGGTATGGTTTCGCTGGACGAAAACATTCATCTGGGGAACAACAGAGGGGTCCCGGTGGTACAGAACGGGTCATCGTATTATACGAAAACCTTTATAGAAATGGCTGCAAGAGTAATCGCCTAGGCTGAGGCCCGGGCGATTTTTTTATACAATCTTCACATTTTTTGGTATAATAGCAGTATAAGGAGTATTCTGTCATGTCAAGAATGCAGATGCATAAAAGTAAAAAGACGGTTTCGGTCATCCTTACTGCTGTTATGATTCTTGCAGTGCTGGCAGCCCTGTGGTTTTTGGTGATTCACCGGAAATATACAGTCAGCTTTAATACCGGCGGCGGGAGCACGGTGGCATCGGTGCGGGTAAAAAAAGGTGAAAGCGTTGCCCGTCCGGCAGACCCGGTAAAAGAGGGCTATGCCTTTGTGGAGTGGGTGAGCAGCGGGCACACTTACGATTTCGAGACGCCGGTAAACAAAAGCCTGACCATATATGCCGTATATAAGGAATATATTCCCGCGCAAAGCATTTATTTCGCGGAAGGAAAATACTTTGTGTCGGTGGGAAAGACCCTGCCGGCGCGCATTGCATTGGATCCTGTCAATGCGTCTTCTCCGGTAATCTATACCAGCAGCGACCCTTCCGTGGTAAGCATTGATGCCAGCGGAAGAATTACGGGCGTATCTGCGGGAACTGCGGTGATAACTGCGGAAATCGAAAATCTCTGCACCAGTGCGGAGGTGGAGGTCAGTTCCGTGATTACGGCGCTGGAATTCGATCAGGAGGAATATGTCGTTGCCGTGGGCGAGACGGTTTCTGCTCTGGTGAAGGTTCTTCCCGAGGATGTGGCGGATAAGACGCTGTCCTATATAACCGAGGATACAGGCATTGCGACTGTGGATGAAAACGGTGTGATTCGCGGAGAAGGTGTGGGGGAAACGATTCTTCTTGCGGCTGCGAAAAACGGCGTGGAGACCCAGGCCCGGATCAAGGTGGAAAAAGCGATGGAGAGTATTGCCCTGGAGCCTTCGGAGGCGATTCTGGAGCTTGCGGAGGGAAAGACCTTCAGTTTCTCGGTAAAAGTCTCTCCGGCAGACGCGCGTTTGTCCTCTTTCCGCTGGTCCAGCTCGAATACCACCATTGCAGACGTGGACCGGGCGGGCGTGATTACGCCCAAAAGCCCGGGAACGGTCACCATTACCTGTATCAGCAGCAACGGGAAGCTGGCCAGAGCCAAGCTGACGGTGGCAGGAAGGGCCCAAAGTATTGCAGCCGGGACTTACGACATCAAATTAAACCCCGGAGAAACCGCGGATCTGGGCGCATTGCTGAGCTTTACGCCGGTAAGTGTAAAGCCGCAGTATTCCGTGGTCTGGACGGTAAAATCCGGAAACAGCGATGTTTCTGTGGATGAAAAAGGTGTGGTAACGGGACAAAAGCCCACGGAGAATCCTGCCGTTATCGAAGCGGTGTTTACCGGGCTTCTTGGGGATAAAATTACGCTGAACTTTCAGGTGAGTGTTCTTCCGATTCTTCCGGAGTACATTGATGTAGAAGGTTTTCCTCTTGAAGAGGAAGCAAAACTGGTTCTTTCTGCCGGAGAAAGCTATGTTGTCAAGGCAAGAGTGCTTCCGGCAGACGCTACGGAGCAAAGTCTTCGCTTCACCTTGGATCTTTCCGGTGTGGTATCTTCCAACGGGGAAGCATCCTCCTGTATAAATCTTTCACCCGACGGCGTTCTGACTGCGGTGCACGGATTGGAAGGAAGCTGCAGTATCGTGATTTCCGCGGCGAACGGAGTCAAGCGCGTGGTGAAGGTCTTTGTAAACGAAGATCTGATGCGTTTTGAGGCGGGAGGAATAAAGAATCCCGGAAAGCTGACACTGCAGGCCGGAACCTCCGGTGTGCCGGTAAGCTTTTGGCGCATTGCATACAAGGATGGTGTGCGGAGCGAATCGGGTATTTCTCCGGAAGAAATCGAAATTCTGGATTCCTCCGGCGCAGCATCCTTCCGGTTCATGTTTTCCGGAAACTGCCTGTGTCTGAAGGAAGGATTTGTTCCCGAAAGCAGCATGGATGCCGGCATTATTTTCCGCTGCGGCAATCTGCAGAGCGCGGCGGTAAACTGCACGGTTTTACCGGCGGCAGGGCCGGAGCCTCCGGTGCAGGA
>JAZUKP010000002.1:0-3214 GCA_045643345.1 Anaerovoracaceae bacterium
TCGGTTTCCGCAAAGCAGACCTTTACTACTTCTTTCTGGGAGGTAGGAACGTTTTTGCCCACGTAATCCGGCTTGATGGGCAGCTCCCGGTGACCTCGGTCAATCAAAACCGCCAGGCCGATTTTTGCCGGTCTTCCCAAATCGAAAATCGCCTCGATGGCGGCCCGGATGGTGCGTCCGGTGTAAAGCACGTCGTCCACCAGAATGACTTCTTTTCCGTTTATGTTTACGTCAAACTGGGCGCCGGTTACGGTAGGGTCATCGTTCACGTGGGTCAGGTCGTCCCGGTAGAAAGTAATGTCCAGCTCGCAGACCGGAATCTGCGGGCCGCCGTGGTCCAGGATCTTTGCGGCCAGGATTTTCGCCATGGGAATGCCCCGGGTTTTAATGCCCACCAGCACCAGGTTGGACGGATTGGAACATTTTTCGATAATTTCAAAGGACAGACGGGTGAGGGCGCGCTCCACCGCGATTTCGTCCATCAGCTGAACTTTTGCTTTCATAGGATTTTCCTCTCTTTTCTATATTTTATATTGAGAAACACTTTTTTTCAATACGCCCGCCTTGAAACGGAGCGCTTTCGGGTCTAATATATAAAAGGAAGAAAACAGGAGGTCAAAATGGAAGATTTTCTCAAGAACGTAACAATATTCGATCACCCGCTGATCAAGCACAAGGTTTCTCATCTCTGCGACGTGCATACCGGTTCCAAGGAATTCTGCGAGCTGGTAGGCGAACTGGCTACCCTCATGGGCTACGAAGCGCTCAAGGATTTGCCTTTAAAGAACGTGGAGATTCAGGCACCGCTTTCTAAAATCAACACGCCGGTGCTGGCCGAGGACTTTACCATCGTTCCCATTCTGCGCGCAGGCCTGGGCATGGTGGACGGACTCCGCTCCCTGTCCCCCACGGCAAAGGTGGGTCACGTGGGACTCTACCGCGACGAAGAAACTCTTCAGCCTGTTACTTACTATTTCAAACTGCCGGTGGACGTAGCCGACGGACAGGTCATTATCGTTGACCCGGCCCTGGCTACAGGCGTTTCCGCGGACGCCGCCATCAAGTACGTAAAAGAAGCCGGCTGCACCCGCATTAAGATGATGTGCATCTTTGCGGCAAAGCAGGGTCTGGAACTTCTGTACAAGAACCATCCGGACGTGCAGATCTACTGCGCCAACTATTCCGACCAGCCCCTGAACGAAAAGGGCTACATCCTGACCGCTGCCGGAGATGCCGGTGACCGTGTCTGCGGCACCTGCTCCTACAAGCCGGCGGAATAGACCGGGACTTTTGTGAGGCACAGAGGATGTACTTTTGCGCCGCTGTATCTATATATGTAGAATTTTGTGCAAATTGCCCGCTGTTTATTGACAGCGGGCTGTGTTTTTGGTAGTATTACTCGAATGCAAAATACATGAACTTTAATCCAATACAGAGATATTGGCAAGGTCGAATGCAGAAAGATTATCAGCGGACTTATCCTGCCTTGCCAAGCTTCGGCAAGGCGTTTTTTATGTGTTTTGCGGGCAAAATTTCATCCAGATTTATTTCAAAGGAGAAAGACATGAAATTACTCTACGACGTTCACGACAAACCTCCGGTAAAAGAGAACCTGCTCTTTGCTCTTCAGCAGATCATGGCCATTATGGCTGCAACTCTGCTGGTACCGGTCATCATCTCTTCATACGGACTTCCCGCAGATCCGGCCGCTGCACTGTTCGGCGCCGGCGCAGGCACAATCTTCTACATCTTTGTGACCAAGCACGAAAGCCCGATTTTCCTGGGAAGCACCTTCACCTTCCTGCCCTGCTATGCGGCAACCATAGGCGCTAACTACGGCTACTGGGGAATGATCATAGGTGCAGTGCTTGCAGGCCTTGTATACGTTATCGTTGCAGCCATCATCAAGGCTGTAGGATCCGACTGGATCAACAAGCTTCTTCCGGCAGCCATTGCAGGTCCTATTGTAGCTATTATCGGACTTTCTCTCTCCGGAACCGCAACAGGCTGGATGGCATCCAACGGCGGAGACGTTGTAAGCAACTGGTATATCCTTATCGGCATCGTTACCTTCCTTGCCATCGTTTTCTGCTCCGTTCGCGGAAACAGAAGCATGCAGCTCTATCCGTTCATTTACGGAATCCTGATCGGATACGCATTCGCATTGGTCCTTACCTTCATCGGCATGGCAAGCGACATCCCGCAGCTGGTGGTTATCGATTTCACACCCTTCAAGGAAGCCTTCGGCGTATTCTCCATCAAATCCATCGTTGACGCACCGGACTTCTTCATCCTCCAGGCATTCAAGACCCAGGGTCAGTATGCAGCCATCGACGGCGCAGCCATTGCAAAGCTCTCTCTGATCTTTGTTCCGGTTGCCATCGTTGAGCTTTGCCAGCACACAGGCGACCACAAGAACATGGGCAACATCCTGGGAAGAGACCTCTTTAAGAATCCTGGAATCGACAAGACACTCATCGGCGACGGCGTAGGCTCCATTATCGGATCCGTGTTCGGCGGCGCACTCAACACCACATACGGCGAATCCATCGGCGCTGTAGCCATTTCCGGCTGCGCAAGCACACATACCATCGTAACCGCAGGTCTGGGATGCATCATCCTCTCCTTCTTCACACCCTTTGTTGCACTGATCAACACCATTCCGAAGTGCGTAATGGGCGGCGCATGCGTGGCAATGTACGGCTTCATCGCAGTATCCGGACTCCAGCTTCTGTCCAATGTTGACCTTTCTGACAACAAGAATCTCTACCCGGTAGCAGCCATCTTCGTAATCGGAATCGGCGGACTTACTGTTTCCTTCGGATCCAACGCAGCAACGGGCGGCTCCCTCATCACATTCACCTCTCTGGCGGTAGCACTTGTAGTAGGAACAATTACAAGAAAAATTTGCGGAGAAGGCAAGGAAAGAACCTCCTTTGTAGACGCTGCGGTAGAGGGTTATAAAGGCGCAGAGCTTGACGAAAAAGAAGAAAAGTAAAGAAAAAACACTATAGATAGTGGTTGAAAATCGGGGCATATACAAGCCCCGATTTTTTTGAAAAAAGTTCAAAAAAAGTTGAAAAAAGCTGTTGACAAAAGGGGCCTAAACGACTAAGATATACAGGCTGTCGCGAGAAAGCGGCGGCGAAAATCGGATTTGAAAAAGTTCGAAAAAAGTTAAAAATAGTGCTTGACAAGAGATTGTCAAAGCGGT
>JAZUKP010000003.1:0-13050 GCA_045643345.1 Anaerovoracaceae bacterium
AGAAGAAAAGAAGGAAGCGCAGGAAAAAATTCTGAAGGCGGATTCCGCCCGGTCCAAAGCGGAGGAGGAATCCCGCAGTGCAGAGCTTTCCGCGGCCATGCTGCAGAAGGAAATCCAGCTGGCGGATCAGGCTTTGACCGATGCGGCCGGTGCGGAAGAGCGGCGGCTGGCAGAACTGGACGATTTAGATAAGGAAATCGTCAATGCGGAAAAGCGTCTGGCAGAGATTCGGGAACAAATCGCCGGGAAGGGAAAATCTTCCGCCGAGGCAGAAGCTGCGGCAGAACAGGCCGGAGAGGCCTGCGGCAAGGCGGACGCTGCCCTGGAGGCTGCCAGAGAAGAAGAAACTTCGGTACGCCTGCAGCTGAATGCGGCCATGCTGCGTCTTTCCTCTGCGGGAGACCTGAAAAAACTGGCGGAAGGCGGATTGGAGGAACTGCGCAGGGAAAAATCCGAAAAGAACGGTGCGCTGGATTCCGCAAAGCTTCAAATCGAACAGATTTTGAATTTTTCCGAGGGCGCAGGCGATTTGCTGGTCTTAAAGGAGGACGCGCGGAAGGATACCGAAGCACAGCTGGAATCCATTCAGGCGGAAAAGGAAGAATTGTCCGCACAGTGCGAGGAACTGGAAAAATCCGTAAAAACCGCCCAACAGCAGCTCTATGAACTGCAGCTGAAGAAGAATGACGCAGATGTGCGTATGGCCAGATTCGATACTCAGACCGAGAACCTGAAGGAAAAGCTCTGGGAGGAATTTGAAATGTCCTACGCCCAGGCGGCGGAGCACGAGGACCCGGACTTTGTTTTAGCCAAGGCCCTTCGGGAAAGCCGGGAATACAAGGACAGACTCCGGACGCTGGGCGATGTAAATATCGGTGCCATCGAGGAGTACCGTCAGGTGTCCGAGCGTTACGGCTTCCTGACTGCACAGAGAACGGATATCGTGCAGGCGATGGACGAGCTGCGCCGGGTTATTTCCGATATGGACACCATTATCAAGTCCAGATTTAAAGAGAATTTCGATACGGTGGTAATTCATTTCGAGGAGACCTTCCGGGAGTTATTCAAGGGCGGTCACGCCAGACTTACGCTGGAAAACCCGGCGGAGCCTATGGAATCCGCCATCGATATCGAGGTGCAGCCTCCGGGGAAGAAACTGCAGAACATGAATCTGCTTTCCGGCGGCGAAAAGACTCTTACCGCCATTGCGCTGATGTTTGCGGTACTGAAATCCAAGCCTACTCCGTTCTGCATTCTGGACGAGATCGAGGCAGCGCTGGACGAAACCAATATCGAAACGGTGGCAAGCTATATCCGCAGCTTTGCGGGGCCGCAGTTCACATTAATTACACATCAGAAACTTACAATGGAATACGCAGATGTGCTTTACGGTGTTACCATGCCGGAAAGCGGTATTACCCAGGTTCTTTCTCTGAAACTGGGAGAAGATTTCGAGGTTTAGAATGGCAGAACGTGAGAAAAAATCCTTTTTCGGGAGGATGGCACAAAAGATTGAAGATATTCTTACCTTCCGACCCACGCCGGACGAGGACATGCTGGATGAACTGGAAGAGGCGCTGATTACTTCTGACATCGGCATGGAAACCACGGAAAAGATTATTGAAGCTCTGCGGGCTAAAATTCGTTCCGATTTGCTGCGCAATGCGGAGGACGTAAAAGACCAGATCAAGGCAATCGTCTGCGAGATGCTGGATAAAGGCGAACGGCTGCAGCTGTGCCCGGAGGAACCGCTGATTATTATGATGATCGGGGTCAATGGGGTGGGAAAGACCACCTCTATCGCGAAGCTCTGCTATCGTTTGAAAAGTCAGGGGAAAAAGGTGCTTCTGGTAGCGGCGGATACCTTCCGTGCGGCGGCTTCGGAACAGCTGTCGGTATGGGGGGAGCGTCTGGACGCACCGGTAATCAAGCACGGAGAGGGCGCAGACCCGGCAGCGGTTATTTTCGACGGAATATCCGCAGCAAAAGCCCGGGGCTCCCAGGTAATTATTGTTGACACGGCCGGAAGGCTTCATAATAAAAAGAATTTGATGAATGAGCTTTCGAAGATGTATCGCGTTATCGAAAGAGAGTATCCGGAGGCGAAGAAGGAGGTCCTTCTGGTGCTGGATGCAACCACCGGAAAGAACGCAATTTCCCAGGCAAAAGAGTTCGGGGACGTGACGGATCTGACCGGAATCATTCTGACAAAGCTTGACGGAAGTGCAAAAGGTGGTATAGTAGTTACCTTGGCGGATGAATTCGATCTGCCGGTGAAGTTTGTGGGATTAGGTGAAAAAGAGGGGGATTTGAAGGTATTCGATCCGAAAGAATTCTCGGATAGTATCTTTGGAGAGTAATTATGGACAAAGAATCACAAAACAACACGTTTGACGAAGATATCCTGTCCGTTTTCGGCGGAAAGGAAATCGATGCGGATATTCTGGCAGCGGCAGAGGCTGCCGTCGGAATTGCTCCGGAATACGATGCTGAAGAAAACGCCCCGGAGGTTTCGGAAGAAGACAGTACTCCGGAATCTGCGGAGGAGACCGGCGCTGCGGCAGCGGCTATGACTGCGGCATCCATCGGCACGATCATTTTTGAGGATGCGGGCGAAGCGGAAATGCCGGAGATCGAAGCCGAAGCAGAGCCGGAAATACCGGAGATCGAAGCAGAGCCGGAAATGCCCGAAGCGGAAGCCGAAGATGTTTCGGAAAGTGCGGAAGCGGATGCCCCGGAAGACATTGCCGAGGAAGTTCCGCAGGAACCGGAAGAACCATCTGTAGCTTCGGAAGCCGTGCTGGCAGCAGCTGCGGCAACGGCAACCATGATGGTGGCCGCCGCCGAAAAAGAGCTGGGTACCGGCTTGAACGGGGAAGCTGTTATCGACAGAGAAGAATGGGAGAAGATTATTGCCCAGGTAGATGCAGAACAGGCAGAAAAAGAAGCCGCAGAGGCTGCGGCGGCAGCGGCTCTGGCCGCAGAGAGCGCCGATTCTGCAGCGGCTGCAGCAGAAGGGGGTGAGGCTGTGGCAACGAGATCTGCAAAGAAGAATAAGAAAAAAGACAAAAACGGAAATGGCGGAAAGAAAAAAAGACATTTCTGGCGGAATTTTTTGATTACGATTTTGATCCTCGGTTTCCTCTGCTGCGGCGCGGTAGGGGTTCTCGTGTACCGGATTATTAAGGATACACCGAAAATCAATCCGGACAATCTTTATGATCTTCTTTCCGAGAACTCGGTGCTTCTGGACAGTCAGGGGAACAAGCTGGACAATATTTATGCCGGCGGATCGCTTCGTACCAATGTGGAATACAAGGATCTTCCTCAGAACCTGATTGACGCCATCGTCTGCACGGAGGATAAGACTTTCTTTAAGCATCACGGCTTTAACATCGTTCGTATCGTAGGCGCCATCTGGGATTCCGCAAAGACCGGATTCAAGAGCAAAATCGAGGGTACGTCTACCATTACGCAGCAGCTGGCCAGAAACCTGTATCTGCCGGATACCAAGAGCGACCGCGGTTGGGATGGTATCATCCGAAAGATTAAAGAAGCTTATTATACGTTGATTCTGGAGAAGGAGCTTTCCAAGGAGCAGATTCTGGAAGCTTATCTGAATACCGTATTCCTGGGATATAACGCGGACGGCGTGCAGGCAGCGGCTCAGGCCTATTTCGGCAAGGACGTACAGGACCTGACGCTGGTGGAGTGCGCCTGTTTGGCTACTCTGCCGCAGCTGCCCAATAAGTATTCTCCGCTGAAACGTCTTTCCATAGATGAAATAGATAATCCGGACGAATATGATATCATCGTGAAATCCAACAACTGGGTCATTTGTTATAACGATGCCGGCGAGGAACGTATTGACCTGATTTTGCGGAACATGCTGGACCAGGAAAAGATTTCCCAGGAGGAATACGATTCCGTGAAAATTCACGAAGATATCCGGGCGGCACTGCATCCTACGGATACCATTGAGTCTTCTTCCGAGTTCTCTACTTATTTCCGCGATTACATCGTGGCTCAGGTAATGAACGATCTGCAGAAGAAGAACGGACTCAGCTACGAAGAGGCCTATCGTATGGTTTACAAGGGCGGTCTGATTATCAACAGTACCCTGGATCCGGAAATTCAGAAAATCGTCGAAGACGTGTACGCCGATCATTCCAATTTTGCCAATATCGGCAAGAGCGGCATCAACTTCGACAAGAAAAAGAACATTCTGTATCAGGATTCCTCTTCCCGGATTCTGCTTTACTTAAAGGATAATCTGTTCAATAAGGACGGAGAGTTTATTCTGACCAAGGACGAATACGAAAAGATGCCGGACGGCGGATTAAAGATTCTTGCCGGAAAGCGTTTGAATATTTATAAGACCACTGTGGGAGAAACCGTGGATTACTCCCTGGAGTTCAAGTTCTTCTACGAGTGGAAGGACAGCGTGCTTTATACCACCAACGGCGGATACATTCTGATTCCGGCGACGTATAAGGACAGAGATGCGGACGGTAACCTGATTATCAAGGCGGATTACTTCAACGCCACGCTGGAAAACGGTGAAAAGAAGTACGGAAACTCCTTCGTGTTCAATGAGGACGGAACCGTGATTGTCAATCCGGCGCTTTATTCCCTGGCGGACAGTGTCATTCAGCCGCAGTCTGCTTATGTTATTATGGAAAATGAAACCGGTAAAGTGGTGGCCATGATCGGCGGCCGGGATATTACCGGCAGCAAGCTTTTCAACAGAGCCACCAATCCCCGGCAGACAGGATCTTCCATCAAGCCTCTGTCCGTATATTCCACCACGCTGCAGAAGGGCTTCACCAATGCCAAGCTGAACGCGGAAAATGCGGACGGCATTTCGAATCGTCCGGTTTACACCGCGGCCACGCCCATTGACGATATCCCCACCGACAACGGACTGGAATTCTGGCCCAGCAACGTAACCAATAAATACGGCGGCGCCACCTATTTGAGATATGCCTGCCAGCAGAGTTTGAACACCTGCGCGGTGGCTCTGTTCAATAATGTACTGACGCCGGATGAAATTGTAAACAACCTTGAAAATCTGGGAATCTCCACCATCGTGAAGTCCGGAGATAGCAACGATATCAACCCGGCGGCTCTGGCACTGGGCGGTCTTACCACCGGTGTTTCCCCGCTGGAAATGTGCGCAGCTTACGCCACCTTCGGCAACTACGGCGTATACAACACACCTACTTGCTACACCACCGTTACCACCAAGAACGGTGATGTGGTGCTCTCCGCCGTTACGGAGTCCCGCCAGGTGCTGGATACCGAAGTTGCTTCTCTGATGCTGAACGTGCTGAAGTCTGTTGTAGACAGCGGCGGTGCAACGGCAGCAAAGATGGACTGCCAGCCGGTTGCGGGAAAAACCGGAACCACGTCCAACAACTACGACCTCTGGTTCTGCGGACTTACCCCCAAGTATTCCGCTACCGTATGGCTTGGCTCCGACAGCAATCTGTATTTGAGCGGTACCTCCAGCAGATCTGCCATCAAGGTATGGAAGGCGGTTATGGAGAAGGTCGGTAAGCTGGATCCTGCCGGCAAGTTCGAGCTGAAGGGCGAGGCCGGTTTTGTTACAAAGACGGTAGACAAGCAGACCGGACTTCTGCCTACTTCCAAGACACCCAGCAGCGAAAAGCGCTCTGAAATCTTTATTAAGGGAACGGAGCCGAAGTATGCGGATTCCGATTCCAGAATTACACTCCAGGTGTGCGGCACCACCGGATATCTGGCAACACCCTGGTGTACCAACGTAGTGTCTAAGAACTGCGTAAAGAGAATCGGCGGCGTTTCCTGGGAATCTCTGCTGGCCACCTGGAAGCTGAAGAGATATTCCGCTTCCAAGAAAGCGTCTCTGCTGACCGCAGTTCCCGACGCGGTGGACGATCCGCCGGAATACTACTGCCCGCTGCACAATAACGATACCAAGAAATATCCGGTATCTCCGTTTGCGAAGTATAAGGAGTATAAGGAAGAACCGGTAACTCCGCCCACACCTACACCTACGCCGACACCCACACCGGGGCCTGTTGCGGAAACAAATATTCTGGAAGATATTTGGGCCTGGGTTCTGGACCTGGCGGGATGAGGAACACAAAAACAAAACCCTGAGAAAAACTCTCAGGGTTTTATCTGGTGGACGGTATAGGACTCGAACCTACGGCCTCTTGCACGTCAAGCAGGCGCTCTAACCAGCTGAGCTAACCGTCCGAACAGAAAATATATTACTTTATCTTTTGTGAAAAGTCAAATATAATATGCGTATGAATACTATTGATATCATTATTTTAGTTTTTTTAGCTTTCAGCATTATTCGGGGCGCGATTCGCGGCCTGTTTAAGAGCGTCATCGGTTTGGGTACTCTTGCGGGATCTGTTGCCGTGGGTTATTTTACGGCGCCCCTGATTTCTCCCAAAGCCGTGGACTGGCTCTACCCGCGGCTGGAGGAAAAACTGATTGCCTATACCGAAGCAAAATTCGGTCTGGTGCCCGGTGAGAATTTCGAGGAAACAATTAAGCCGACCCTGCAGCCTTATGCAAATACCATCGTCTGGGTGTTGATTTCCGTGTTTGCCTTTATTCTTCTGGAAATCATCTGCAATGCCATCCATAATTCCATGAAGGAAAAGCCTGTAATCAATGCCATGAACCGGCTGCTGGGCGCCTGCTTCGGTCTGGTCGTGGCCGTGGCCATCTGCTTCGGACTGGTTTATGCGGCGGCCAAGCTGGGTGTATCCGAGGTGCTGGCGGACAAGCTCAACGACAGCATGGTTTACAATATGCTGCTCAGCTTTGTGCCGGACGGTGTAATTCTGGAATCTAAAATTATCGAAATTCCTTTCATTGGAGAAATCAATCTGGAAGAATTATTCAGGTTTAACGCGCAGTGAACTTTAAAGCCCTGACAAGAGAAGAAAGAGCAGAAGAACTGAAGAAAATCGGGCAGCCCGCATTCCGGGAAAAACAGGTGTTTGAATGGATATGCAGAGGCGCCCTTTCTTTTGATGAAATGACGAATCTGCCCCGGCAGCTGCGCAGCAGTCTGTCCGAAGCTTACACGCTGGACAGCATCTTTCCGGAGCTGGTGCAGAAATCTTCCGACGGAACCCGAAAATACTTGCTGCGGCTGACGGACGACAATTACGTGGAGGCTGTATTCATGAAATACGAATACGGCAATACGCTTTGTATTTCCACGCAGGTGGGCTGCAATATGGGCTGTGTGTTCTGCGCCTCGGGCATTGGCGGTAAAATCCGAAATCTCATGGCCTGGGAAATGCTGGACGAATACCTGATCTGCCGAAAGGACGCAGGGGAGGATATCAACCATATCGTTCTGATGGGCATGGGTGAACCCTTTGACAATTATGCCAACGTATCGGCATTTCTGAAGCTGATTCACGACCCTGCAGGGGTGGGACTCAGTTTCCGGAATATCACCGTATCCACCAGCGGACTGATTCCCCGCATTCGTCAGTTTTCGAAGGATTTTCCTCAGGTCAATCTGGCAATTTCTTTGCATGCCGCCAGTCAGGATGCGAGGCAGAAGCTGATGCCGGTAGCCAAAGGCAATCCGCTGCCGGAGCTGATCAAAGCATGCCGGGAAACTGCGGAGAAGACTGGCCGGCGCGTTACCTTCGAATACACTCTGATTGCGGGGCAGAACGACAGGCCTGCCGATGCAAAGGCGCTGGCGGATCTTTTGAAGGGGCTGCTTTGTCATATCAACCTGATTCCTTTAAATCCTGTTACGGAGAATGATATGCGGGGAACGGATCGGGAAGCTGCCGCCGCATTTGCCCGCAGACTGGAAAAACTGGGTATTCCGGCTACGGTCAGAAGGTCTTTGGGACAGGATATCGATGCGGCCTGCGGTCAGCTTCGGAAAAAAATATCCTTGTGATAAACCGGGGCGGACTTTATAATAGAAATAAGCAAAAACAAAAAGGCGGTGATTCCCATGGTTAAATTATTAATCGGACATAAGGGAAGCGGCAAAACCAAGAAAATGGTGGAGTTGGCCAACGATTGTCTGAACACAGTTAGCGGAAGCGTAGTATTTATCAACAAAAACTCAAGACTGACAACAGACCTGAAGTACAGCATCCGGGTCATCTGCATGGACGATTTTGAAATGATTACCAATGTAGACCAGTACATCGGATTCCTGTACGGGGTAATCTCTCAGGATCATGATATCGAGTATATTTATATCGACAGTATTTTAAAGCTTGCAGATATTCACATAGAGAATCTCGAGGAGTTCCTCGTTCGCATAGAAAAGATTTCCGAGCAGCATCAGATTCAGTTTGTGGTGAGCCTTTCCGCAGAAAGCGAAGAGCTGGGTGACTACATTCAGAAGTATGAAACGGTAAAACTGGCAGAATAAGACGCAGCAATCATCGGCGGGAGTTTTCTCCCGTCTTTTCTTATCATGAAAAAAGCAGCAGAAATAAAAATTGCAGAATTGGCGGCGGCGGAAGGGGGCCGGGCCTATTACGTGGGCGGTTATGTAAGAGACCGTCTGCTTGGCGTGGAAAACAAGGACGTGGATATAGAGGTTCACGGACTTTCCCCGGAAAAGCTGAAGGATATTCTGGCGCAGGTGGGGGAACCGCTGTCTTTCGGCAGTTCCTTCGGAATTTATTCTTTGGCCGGTGAAAATATTGATATTGCACTGCCTCGTAAAGAACATAACACAGGCCGGGGACACAGGGATTTTGAAATCGATACCGATCCCTTTATCGGCCCGGAAAATGCCGCCGGCAGGCGGGACTTTACCGTAAACGCCCTGATGGAGGATGTGCTGACCGGAGAAATACTGGATTTTTACGGCGGGCAGGAAGACCTGCGCCGAGGGATTATCCGCTGCGTAAATCCGGAGGCTTTTTCCGAGGATCCGCTGCGGGTATTCCGCGCTGCCCAGTTTGCGGCCCGGTTTGAATTTCAGGTGGACGCAGCTTCGATGGAACTCTGCCGTCAAACGCAGGTGGAGACACTGAGCCCGGAAAGGGTAGAGGCGGAACTGAAAAAGGCTTTGACGAAAGGCCTCAGACCTTCTTTGTTCTTTGAAAACCTGCGGCAGATGCATCGGCTTTCGGAGTGGTTCCCGGAAATTGAAGCCTTGATCGGCGTTCCGCAGGATGAAAAATTTCACCCCGAGGGAGACGTGTGGAATCACACCATGGAGGTTTTAGACCGGGCGGCGGCGCTTCGGGACAAGACTTCCGACCCTTATTTTTTCATGATGCTGGCGCTGACGCACGATCTTGGAAAAATCACTGCCACCGAGGAAATCGACGGCAGAATTCATGCCTACGGTCACGAAACGCTGGGGCTTCCGCTGGCGGAATCCTTTGTGAAGCGCCTCAGCACCCGAACGGCGCTTTGGGATTACGTGGAAAATATGCTGCCTCTGCACATGAAACCCAATGTGGTGGCCTTTGCAAAATCTGCGCTGAAAACCACCAACCGGATGTTTGATCAGGCAAAAGCGCCGGAGGACCTGGTGTATTTTGCCATGTGCGACAAGCCCGTCTTTTCCGGGACGGAACCTTTTACCGGGGACAGCGAATTTTTGTTTGAGCGTCTGCGTCAGTACCGGGAAACTATGGCGCAGCCTTACGTAATGGGGCGGGATCTGATCGACGCGGGACTGGAGCCGGGTCCGTATTTTTCCGAGGCGCTGGAATATGCGCACAAGCTGCGGCTGGCGGGTATTGAAAAGGATAATGCCTTAAAACAGGTGCTGTCCTATGTGCGAAAAAAATAGAAATAAACTTTTTATATTGATTAAAAATACGCCCGGGAGTATAATAAAACTGAATTTCGGATATCTGCGAAATTTTTGAAAATTAGTTTCAGAAAATGGAAAATATATCCTGCATCAAAGAGATAGAACAGCGTTACAACAAACTGACGGCAAGCGAAAAACGAGTTGCCGATTTTATCGTATCCAATCATGACCGTATTGTAAGTATGACCATAGGGGAACTTGCGGAAAAGGCAGGTGTTTCCAAGGCTTCCGTGGTTCGCTGCTGTACTTCCCTGGGATTCCGGGGCTACCCGGATTTAAAAATTTCGCTGGTAAAAGACAACATGGGCATTGAAATGACCTATGCGTCCTACGTAGATCCTTCGGACCAGCCTGAAACTATTGTGGAAAAGGTTTTCAGAGCAAATATCACCACGCTGCAGAATACTTTGCGGCAGATTGACAAGGATATTTTTTCCCAAATTGTGGACGCTATTGCGCAGGCACGGATTGTTTACATTTACGGCATCGGCGCCAGCGGTGATTTCGCCCGGGATTTTCAGAGAAGACTGATGCAGATCGGTATTACCGCCATTGCTTACAGCGATTCCTCTTCCGCAAAGCAGTCCACCCTGAATATTACGGACCGGGATTTTGTTTTCGGCGTAAGTCAGTCCGGCCGCACCCGGGTAGTGGTGGATACGCTGGCTCTTGCCCGCGCCCACGGCGCAAAAACCGGCTGCATGACGGGCTACTCGGACAGTCCTATTGTGGAATGCAGCGATTATCCGCTGGTGGTTACCACCAATAATCTGAAGTATCCCATTGATTCCATTTCTGCCAGAGTTACACAGATTTCGGTATTTGACTCGCTGATTATTTCGCTGTCTGTAAAGAATTACGACAATTCCATGCAGAGAATTACAAAGACAAACAAATTCGTTGAAGAACTAAGATATAAGAAAGATTGATTTTCAGAAAGAGAAGACTATGAGCGTTAACATTGTAATTGACCATGCGGTAAAAAAATACGGGGACAATGTGGTGATTCCGGATCTCTCCCTTCATGTAAAAAACGGAGAGTTCTTTACGCTGCTGGGTCCCTCCGGCTGCGGCAAAACAACGCTGCTGCGCATGATTGCGGGCTTTAACTCCATCGAAGGCGGAGATTTCTTCTTCGACGAGACCCGCATAAACGATCTCGACCCCGCAAAGCGGAACATCGGTATGGTTTTTCAGAATTACGCGATATTCCCTCATCTGACGGTAAGAAAAAACGTGGAATTCGGCTTGAAAAACCGGAAGATCTCCAAGGAAGAAATGAAGGAACTTACCGATAAGTTCATGAAGCTGATGCACATCGACGAATACGCGGACCGTCTGCCGGACAGACTTTCCGGCGGTCAGCAGCAGCGTGTGGCCCTGGCCAGAGCCCTGGTCATCCGGCCGGATGTATTGCTGATGGACGAACCTCTTTCCAACCTGGATGCCAAGCTGCGGGTGGAAATGCGTACGGTCATTAAGGAAATTCAACGGGAAGTGGGAATTACCAATATTTACGTTACCCACGATCAGGAGGAAGCCATGGCGGTTTCCGACCGGATTGCGGTAATGAACGCGGGGGTGATCCAGCACATCGGAACGCCCAAGGACATCTACCAAAGACCGGCCAACCTTTTTGTAGCGAATTTTATCGGAAGAACGAATATTCTCGAGGCAAAGCTGCAGGCTTCCGCTGAGGGCTGCTTCCTCGTATTTGCCGACGGCTACCGGGTGAAGATGGATAATATTCTGGAGGAAGAACAGAAGGATCAGGATGTAGTCGTAACCGTTCGCCCCGAAGAAGTGGTAATCAACGAGGAGGAGGGCATCCGGGCTTCCGTCTGCGACTCCGTATTCCTGGGACTGAACACCCATTATTATGTGCTGTCCGACAGCGTTCACTGCGTGCATACCGAAGACAAGGATGACGACAGAATCGAACTGATTCAGGAATCCCTGATTGATGATATTATACCCAACGGAAACGAAGTAAAGCTGAAAATCAAAGCCGAAAAGATCAACATTTTTACCAAAGACGGTTCCAAGAATATCGTAAAAGGCGTCAAGAACGACAAGTAACAGGAGCGTAAGATGAAAACCGCAAGTTCCGGAAAAAAATTTGAAGTATGGACACTGATTTCCTGGCTGGTGCTGGGTCTCTTTATCCTGTTCTTCGTTTACCCGCTGGTCAATCTTCTGAAGCAGGCCTTCTTCGACAGCGACGGCTTTACTTTAAAGAATTTTGTTCAGTTTTTCTCGAAAGCTTACTATACCAACACCATAAAAAACAGCTTTAAAGTATCCATTCTTTCCACTGTTTTTTCGCTGCTGATAGGAATACCTTTTTCATATTTCTACTCCTTCTATAATCTGAAGGGCAGAAAACTCCTCATCATCATCTGTGTTTTATGCTGCATGTCCGCACCGTTTGTGGGAGCGTACTCCTGGACGCTTCTTTTAGGCCGTGCCGGAATTATTACAAAGTTTTTCAAGGGTCTGGGCATTACCATTCCCACGATTTACGGTATGGGCGGCATCATTCTGGTCCAGACAAGTAAGTTCTTCCCGCTGGTGGTTATCTACATGTACGGTGCGTTCAAAAATATCGATAACTCCCTGATGTAAGCATCCGAAAGTCTGGGCTGCACAGGTGTAAAGCGCTTCTGGTCGGTTCTGATGCAGCTGTCCATGCCTACGGTGCTGGCGGCGGCGCTGCTGGTCTTTATGCGGGCCTTTGCAGACTTCGGAACCCCCATGCTCATCGGGGAAGGCTACAAAACCTTCCCGGTGGAAATTTACAATCAGTTTGTATCCGAAATGGCGGATGACTGGGGCTTTGCCTCTGCCATCAGCTGCATCGGCATTGTCATTACCGGTCTGATTTTCCTGCTGCAGAAGCTGGCCGCAAAGAAGTTTACCTTCTCTTTGAACGCCCTGCATCCTATTGAACGGAAGAAATCCGGCGGCCTTTCCGGCGTGCTGATGCACCTGTACTGCTACCTCATTCTGGCAATTTCCTACATGCCTCAGCTTTTCGTGATTTTCTGTTCTTTCCGGAATTCCAACGACGTGGCCTTTATGAAGGGCTACAGCCTGAAAAATTACAAAACTGCGGTCAAGCGGGGACTGTTTACCGGTCTGAAGAATACCCTGACCATCGGCGCGGTTTCACTGATCATTATTATCGTACTCGCCACGCTGATTGCTTACCTGACGGTAAG
>JAZUKP010000004.1:0-3724 GCA_045643345.1 Anaerovoracaceae bacterium
GATTACGTGAATCTGGCCGCTACGGAAGCGTATACCTATCTGCCGCCTTTATCTGCGGAGGATATGGACAAAATCGATACCGCCAACAACAATCCTTACGACGACGATGCGGTTTCGGAGGCGATCGGCGGCGAGCAGGCCAAGGATTTTCTGGAATATATCAAGCAGGACATGCGGGTAATCGGTGCGGTCAGCGGTGATTACGTCAAGCTGAGCGGAATTGCGCAGGGGCTTCGCAAAGAAGGCAAGCTGAATCCTCTGATGATTGCAAAGGACGAAGACGGAAGCCGAATCAATTTTTATGATGCCATGGAGAAAATACTCCGGGGCCGTAAGGTCAGCTTTGAAAAGGTGCCCGAAGCGGCACAGCAGCAGATTGCGGAGCTGACCGGTAATGCAGTGCTTCCCGCAAAAATGCCGCAGAAGAGCACGGATGAAAACAAAAATTCGCTTTACCGCAATTTCAGCAAGGAGGCGGAGGGCGCTCAGGGAAAGGGTTTTCAGAAGGAGTGCAATCGTCTGGTTCAGGAAATGAACCGGGCAAAGCTTTGGTATACCAGAGGCTCCGATGAATTCCGGAACATTACGGATTGGCTGAAGCAGACTGCCAATTCCGATACGGTACTCAACAAGGAAGAATCCCTGGAGGTTATGACAAAGATTCTGGCGGAATGCAATAAATACATCGACGCGAAAAGAGGGCTGCAGTTAAGTCCGAAAAAGCAGAAGCGTCTGAATGCGGTAAATGAAGTAAAGACCAGCCTGAGTTCCCGGATGTCGCTGCTTCGCTCTTTGCGGATGCACGCGGAGACGAAGCACATGGAGGCGGAAATCAATGCCGGTGAAATGACGCAGGCTTTTCATGTCAGCGAGGAAAACCAGAAGAACTATCACACCAACGAAATCGAGCAAAAGGCCATGCTGTACAGAAACCGGCTGAAGCCTCTGCTGGGCGAAGACGGTGCGGCAAACCGCCTGGCTGCGGACGCTCTGCAGGCAATGGAAACGCTCACATCCTATGCTGGGACGTCGCTGGGGAATTCCGGGGAACATCATCTGATTGAATATGTTACCGCAAGACGGCTGGCGGTGATCACCATGACGGAGATGATTCTGGAGGAACGCCGGGTCGGCAGCAGCAATGCCACAGAGGCGATGTTTGACAAAATGGCCGAAAAGGACAAGACCTGGAACGACACGGTAGAAAGGTTTGCAAAAATGGATGCGGTAAAGAATTTTGCGGAAAAAGTTGTCCGCTCACCGGAGGATGCCGCAGACTTTATCATCGGAAAGGGATACGAAAAGCTGCTGAAGGCAGTCAATAAGGAACTGATTGCAGAATACGGAGAAAATGAACCGGATGAATCTTTGCAGTGCAGCCGCACGGCCGAGCATGCTCAGCCGGACAAGGTGCTGTAATGCAGAAAAACGCATCTTTCCTTTGCAGGAGACAATAAATATAGAAAGAAAAAATCCGATTCTTTTGGGAATCGGATTTTTATATAAAGACTCTTGTTTGGTGTCTGCATACCGTTTACTTGATATAGTAAACATAGTTTTCTTTTCTGGGCTTTGCGGCGGGTGCCTTTTTCTTTGCGTAGCCCAGAATGCAGTTTCCGATGCCTTCGTAGGCTTCGGGGTCGATGCCCAGAGATTTCAGGATTTCCTTGCCTTCTTCGGTTTCGAAGCTTTCCTTTGCCCGGTGAATCCAGCAGCTGGAAACGCCTTCGGAGTAGGCAGCGTTCATCAGGGTTCCCATGACCAGGGAACCGTCGTACTTGTAGGTACCTATATTCTTGTTTGCCAGAACGACCAGTACCACCGGTGCGCCGTAGAAGGGGTCGTTTTTGCTTCCCATCACGCCTGCGTTGAGCGCGGAAATCTTGTCGCGTACTTCTTTATTGGTTACAGCCAGAATAATCGGGGCCTGCTTGCCCATGCCTGTGGGAGCGAAGGTTCCGGTGGTCAGAATTCTTTCAAGCACTTCCTCCGGAATCGGATCATCTTTATAGTTTCTGCAGCTTCTTCTTGCCATCATGGCTTTTTCAAATTCATTCATATCAATACCTCCGACTTTTGTGTTACAATACCTATAATAATTGTACAGCAAAGAGGTAAGATATGAAATATTTAATTGCATCCGATATCCACGGCAATGCCGCTGCCTGCGAAAAATTGATAGAATACTACGAAAACAACGGTTTTGACCGTCTGGTGCTGCTGGGAGATCTTTTGTATCACGGTCCCCGGAACGACCTGCCCGGGACCTACGATGTAAAGCGGGTGTATGCGCTTTTGAACCGTCACGCGGCGGAGATTATGTCCGTGCGGGGCAACTGCGACAGCGATGTGGACCAGAAGGTGCTGGAATTTCCCATTCAGGCGGAATATTTTATGTTTGCGGAGGGCGGAAAAACGTATTTTGCTACCCACGGAGACCGTTTTAACTGCGGTCATCTGCCGCCGATTCTGGGTGTGGACGTGCTGCTGACCGGTCATACGCACGTGCCTGCCTGCGAAAATCATATCGATTATATCTACTGCAATCCGGGCTCTTTGGGCATTCCCAAGGGAGGCTCCTGCGAAAGCTTTATGACTCTGGAGGGAAATCATCTGGCGTGGCATGCGCTGGCGGACGGACATATCTATATGCAGACAGACCTTTAGCTTTGCGGTATTTCGCTTCGGCGTTTTGAAAAAGAATCGATTTTAGGAAAAAAGAAAATGGCAAAAAACACTATCGAAAAAACAAACGTGATGCGCATTCTGGACCAGAAGAAGGCGGTGTATAAGGCCTATTCCTTCGAGACAGATCGGGCGCTTTCCGGCACCGAGGTGGCGGAAAAACTGCAGATCGCGCCGGAGAATGCCTTTAAAACCCTGGTGACGGTGGGGCGCTCCGGAGAGCACTATGTATTTGTAATTCCTGTCGCGGAGGAACTGCATCTGAAAAAGGCTGCCGCGGCGGTGGGTGAAAAGAACATCGAAATGATTCCCCAGAAGGAACTGCTGCCGCTGACCGGTTATGTGCATGGGGGCTGTTCGCCCGTGGGCATGAAAAAGTTTTTCAAGACGGTAATCCATGTTTCGGCAGCGGAGCGGGAAAGCATTCTTTTCAGCGGCGGAAAAATCGGTTATCATGTGGAACTTTCTTTAGAAGAACTGAAAAAAGTGATTTCTTTTGATTTGGAAGACATCATTAAATAGGAGTGCGGCGTTTTTTTTCATTGCGCAGACCCTTTTTCTTTCCCTCCCGGCAGCGGGTGGGAAACTTTTTTGAAAAAAATCGAAAATTGTTAGCACTCACTATTGACGAGTGCTAACAATCGTGGTATAACATACTTGTCAAACGAAATGACAAGGGCGTACAAAAGGGGTAGCCCTGGGATAGATGAATACCAGATTCACAGGAGGTAAAAAAACATGTTATATCCGAGTATTTTCAGAAACAATTTATTCGACGACATTTTCGACGACTTTATGCGTCCGGGAAAGTCCATGACAAGCTTCAGCTCCGCAAGCAGCGTAATGAAGACCGATATAAAAGAAACCGATACTGCATACGAGCTGGCGGTGGAGATGCCGGGCATTCCGAAGGAAAATGTTACCGCAGAACTGAAGGACGGCGTTCTGACCATCAAGGCCGTTTCTTCCGTGAACAACGACGAAACAGATCAGAAGGGCAAGTACATCCGCAGAGAGCGTTTCTACGGCACCAGCAGCA
>JAZUKP010000005.1:0-12951 GCA_045643345.1 Anaerovoracaceae bacterium
GAAGAAGAAATGAGGCTACGAGGATGACGGTGCGGGTCAACGCGGATGACGGTGCGGGTCAACGTGCAAGGCGAGCACGGGTCAACGCGGATGACGGCGCGGGTCAACGTGCAAGGCGGGCGCGGATGCTCACAGATATTGTAAAAATAGGATTATATGAGCATTGCAATCCTCATTTCCGGTGCCTATCCGGAATAAAATGCTCATAAAAACGACAATTCTTCTCAAATATGAGCACGCTGATGCCGTATATAAGCTCATATAACGCAGAAAATCGTAAAAATATGAGCAACAAAGTTAGGTCATACGGAACAATTCGGCCGGTAATATATCATATTCAGAAGAATCGGCACAATATATGAGCATTTGGCTTTGCTGAAGCCATAAAAATGCGCACCCGGGCGCGGATAAGGACTCAAAAACCTGAAAATCCGTACACTGGTACTTTCTGCATAAATGCGCACCCGGGTGCGGAGAAAGGACTAAAACCTGAAAAACCGCGTACTGGGCCTTATCGTAAAAATATGCCTTCCGGACAAAAAAACCGGCGCGGTGCGCCGGGAATATGCGTAGGCTGAGCGGGCTGCGGGCTAATAATGCACTCTTTCGCAGCGGACCGCGACTCTGGCGCGGGTGCTGGCGGTACAGGTAAAGAGCGTCAGATCCCAATCGCCGGAAAGCATATCGTCGATGGCCGCGGGACGGATGTTCTCCACCTCGCTTACGGTGTAACGGAAAATATTCCCGTCCACGTCTGTAAAAAGAATTTCCGCGCCCAGGGGCAAATCCCGCACGGGGCCGAAATGCTTCTTGTAATTGTGACCGCAGATCACCATATTGTCCAGATAGGCGGAACCCGAATATCTGCAGGGAGCGGTTTTCAGGTTGGGATAACTCCACTCACTGATGATAGGAAAGCTTTTTTCCAGCGACGGAATCGTAAGAATTCCGATGCAGGGCTTTCCTTTAATCTCCGTGGTGGGCATCTCCATCTCCGGATTCAGCATGTAATCCGGGTACTCGATCTCGTCCGGATGCAGCAGCGCATACTGGGGATCGTCGTAGGCATAACGGCCGCTGCCGGGAATGGGCTCGCCGATCATGGGCGCCAGCTCGGTAAGAAAATCATCCGACTCCTTCCCTGCCCGGTTGCTGTCGTAGATATTGTAGCCTGTTAAGCAAAGAGCTGCCGCAATCAGCAGCAGCCCTAAAGTTGTTGAAAATCTTCCTTTTTTCATGTATCAAATCTCTTGCGTCCGGCATGTTTTGCATGGCCGGAGCACTTCTTGCCTCCGGCGCACCGCCGGGAGCAGTTTTATTCTTCTCTTCTGCGCTGGAGCGCACCCACGGCCAGGAAAACAACACCAAGGCAAAGCAGCACGGGAACGGGCCACCAGATACTTCCGGTAAACGGCAGCTCCGGTTCCTTAAACTCGTTGGTAAACTCCACCTTACTGGTTTCGGAGCCGTCGGACTTGGTAATCCGGGTTTCGGTCTTCAGTTCGCCGTTTTCTTCGGTTACGACAAAGGTAACGGTGTAAACCTCACTGTCGTAGGTATAACCCTTTTCGTTGGTATCTTTTTCGGCGATTTTGTAGGAATATTCACCCGGCGCAACAAAGAAGATGTCTCCGAATTCCTTGCTGCCGGGGCCGACAATCTCCATGGTCTTCGTGGTGCCTATGCTGCCTGCAGGCATCGGATAGGACGGATCGAGCGCGGTTAAAGTAAACACAAAGGTACCCTTCTTATAGGGTTTATCCCCGATCACACGCTTCTGCACCGGCGGGTCTACACCGGTAATGGGTGCGATATATTTATTGGAAAGAACGTAGGTAATACCGGTTTTTTCGGAGATTACACTGTACTCGTCCAGATCCTCCTCTACCACGGTCCATTCCTTTTTGGGGTCCAGGTTATCCCAGGCATAACGCCAGTTGTTCTTTTCGTTTAATGTCTGTTTGTCGAAAACCTTGCCGTCGCACAGAAGGTATACGGTAATGCCTTCCGGGCGAATCTCTTCGTAGCCTTCGTCGTCCCAGACTTTCATTACCTTGCGGGTAATCAGCTTTTCCTCCACGTCCGGCGGATTGTAGTCTTTGGAAGACTTGGGCTGCACGGTAAGTTCATAGTCCCAGGTATTCTCCGCATCGTTGCGGTTGGGCAGAAGCACCATAAAGGGGGTGCAGGAATAGGTGTAGTAATCGTCGGTGGTGGCTCTGTAGCCCACAACCAGATACAGTCCGGCGGGCAGCGTCTTGCCCTCGGAGGGGAAAGAAAGCAGACCGTTTTCGTCGGTAAGGCCGCTGTCCTGAGGCTTCAGACCTTTCAGCTCCACCTTCCCCTTTAAGGTGGCCGCCAGCTGCAGCCAGGTTGCCGCAGTCATGGATTCCAGGTCGGAAAGTCCGGTAACACTGCCGGCAAGCGCCGCAAAATCTTCGGTCAGCGTCATGCGGGCATAGGTATCCACATCCGCCACGCGGTAAATATCGAACTGCGCGCCGGGAACGCTCTTGCCGTTTTCTTTGTCTTTATATGAAATGTTCAGCTTAATGTCTGCTGTCAGATCGATGTTGCCCTGGGCGAAGACCTGTACCGGTCCCAGCGCCAGCATCAGCAGACAGGCAAGCACTAAGCTAACACATTTTTTCATTTTTTGCATCTATTCTCCTCCCCTTGCTTCAGAGACTATTTCTTCCAAGGTTTTCTTCTTCGGTGCCGGCTTCTTGAACATAATGATCAAAAGAAGCAGGAATAACAGCGGAAACGCCAGCACCGGAGCAACAATCAGCGGATCGATAATAACCGCTTCCGAAACCACGTGCAGCGCCAGTTCCGCATTTTCTATTCTGTGACCCCTTACTAAAAGCCGATGGGTGTTGATACCGTAAGGCGTGCAGGTAAGCAGCGTACAGTAATCCATCCCCTCTTCTATTAAAAGATCGTCCGTTTCTTTCGGCTCTACAATGCGAATCTGGTCGATTTCGTAGGTAAGCACCTCGTTCAGGATGTTCAGCGTAAAGCTGTCACCTTCGCGGAGGCGGTCCAAATCCGTAAAGAGCTTGGCACTGGGCAGCCCTCTGTGACCGGAGATCACGCAGTGACTGCTGGCTCCGCCTACCGGCAGAGAAGTCCAGTCCAGATGACCCACAGCCCGCTGAAGCACCACATCGGAGGTTCCGTGATAAACGGGCAGTTCCACCTTTAGCTTTCCGATCTCCAGATAGCCCATAATGCCGTCGTGGGCCAGATTCAGCTCCTGCGGATACTTCTGCTTTAAATCGTCCGTAAGATAATACGGACTAGGCCGGGAAAGCAGCTCTTTATTGTAATTTAAAGCTTCGTTCCAGATTCTTTCGTAGGCTTCCGTATCCACGGTTTCCAGAGCTTTTACGTAGGAGTTAATGGCCTTGGTGGAATGGGATTCATTCCAGTAATTACTTACCGTGGGATACAGCAGCAGGGACAAGCCTATGATACAAACCGCGATCAATATTTTTGTCGATTTTTTCAGTTTCATGATCGAAGGATTCTCCTTGCCGCTGCGCCCGGGAGAAAAATCTCCCGGGCGAAACGGAATAACTTGCGTTATTTACAAAGCAAAGCTGCTCGCATTAGCCTGCATTGTACATTCTCTTCTTGGTTACCAGAACGAGTGCTGCTGCAAGGAACAGAACACTGCCCACACCAATCAGAAGTGCGGTGCCTGTGCCGCCTGTGGACGGAAGTTCAACGCCGGACTCGTTGACGATTTCTTCAATCGCTGCTTCCGGAATGTCGAGAACTGGGTTAGCTGCATCGGATGCACCTGTTACGATTGTTGTGGTTACAGGAGCTTTCAGCGGATTATATCCTGCCGGGTGAGCTTCTTCTGTGATGCTGTATTCGCCAGGAACAAGACCCTTGATTACAAGGTAACCATTTTCATCGGTTACAAATTCTGTTACAGCAGATGTGTCGGTGCTGTAGTTGTAAATACCGGGGATAGCTTCGCCATCTTCATCTGTTGCAGGAACTGCCTTGATTGCAGTTTCGCCAAGCTTCAGGGAGAAACTTGCGCCAGCAAGAGTATTACCCTTTTCGTCTACCTTCTTGATACCAAGAGCGTAAGTATAGGTTTTGGTTGTTTCCTTTCCACCATCTTCACTACCGGGGACATCCGGGTCAGCAGGGTTCTCCGGCTCATACGGAATATACTCATCATCAGCAGGATCATCCGGTGTACCACCATCATCAATAGTCGGATCTTTCGGATAGTTGGGGTTCGGAGTATCAGTATACGGCTCATCGTTAGGATCTTCAGGATCATAATCCGGATTCGGTTCTAACGGAGTCGGAGTATAGCCGGGATCATCCGGATCAAATTCGTCGTCAACAAGATAAGCAAAGTCTGCAGTATTCAGGTTGCCTGTTGTACCAATCGCAGCCTTATCAGTAAGGGTTGCTTCGTAAGTTACCTCAATCTTTGCATTAGATCCATACATTTCGCCGAAGGGGATATCTACTCTGAAAGATTTGCTTGTTTCAGAATAAGTAACATTGTAAACGAGAGGTTCTTCTCCATCTACGGTTACCTCAAGATTCTTAAATCCATCAAATCCGTCAGCAAGAGTATCTGTAATATAGTAATAAGTTACAAGGTCCTCACCAACATATGCTGTTGCATTTACTGCAATGCTGAACTTAACAGTATCGCCGAAGTTAACTTCGTTAGACTTTACCTTATTATAGCCACCATTTCCATCAGCGACCAAGATTACCTTACCGTTCTTGATAGCAGGTCCATCAGGATCATCCGGATCCGGGGTTTCGTTGTCCCATGTCGGTCCTTCGTTCTTGTCCAGAACGGTTACATTCGGGAGAGTACTGTCTACAGTAGCTACTGTATCGAGAGAACTCTTAACATAGTAGTAACCGTAAGGGAGATCTGTAAATTCTACGGTATCCTTGGATGCGGTAATCGGGGTACCATAAGGAGTAAGAACCGGATTTTCACCTGCTGCAAGACCTGCAAGGAATTCTCCGATAACTTTCCCCTGATCATCATCGGCTTTAAAATAATCCGGGTTCAGTTCTACATTGTAAACATCGGCTGTTGTAGTCGGGGTCAGAATGAACGGAGTACCCTCATATTTAACAGGGTCAGAATCTGCGACAGGAGTAGAGGCAAGGGCTGTAAACAACGCATCAGAAGCTCCACTCTTTGTGTAGGTGTAGGATACATTTTCTGTACCTTCTGCGTAGGTAAGATCAAATACCTTGTAAATGGTATAATCCTTACCTATTGTTGCGTTGCGAACAGTGATGGAGCCAAGCTCATTTGTTGTGTCCGCGAACACGGTGGTGCCGAATGACATTACAAGTGCGAGTGCAATGACTACGGCAATGAATCTTTTTGTCGATTTCATTTCTTTTTCCTTTCTTAAAAAATATTTTTTAAAAAAATTATAACCTTGTATATTAAAGCTTTTACCGCAAGCGGTTTGGCTTAATAACCTTTACTGAACTTTTCCGAAGCTCTTTAGGGGCCAGACACGGAAAACGATTTTTCCGACCACGTCCTCGGTGGTGATGCAGCCCACGGAAGTGTTCCGGCTGTCTACGGAGGTGGCCCGATGGTCTCCCATCACAAAGATGGTGTTGTCGGGCACCTGGTAAGGCAGCGAAATGTTGCACTCGCCGAAGGCCTTCTCCTGCACGTAGGGCTCGTCGATCAGCTGGCCGTCTACGTACACGTTGCCGTTCTTATCGATGTTCACCCACTGATGCTCGGAGGCAATGCAGCGCTTGATCAGAAGCTTGCTGCCGTAGTACACGCCTACGATGTCGCCTCGCTGCACATCCGCGCCCTTTACGGAAACCACAATGTCGCCTTCGGTAAGGGTGGGATTCATGGAGCTGCCGTAGATGCGCAGAACCGGCAGGAAGATAACCGCCACCAGCACCGCACAGGCCGCCACTACGATCAGCGCACTGATCGTGCTGCGCAGCAGATTTAGAAAGCGGGAACGGTAGTTTACCCTTTTCAGCTCTGCCTGTAGCGCATCGATATCGAGTGCCTCTGCATTTATGCTTTCCGGGTTTATTTGGTTATCTGTCTGTTGACTGTTCTCCATTATGTTAACGTGCGTCTGGTCTAATTCAGTTTATTTTTCCTTTTCAGGATGATGGCCGCAATCGCTGCACCAAGCAGCATCGTGCCGCCGGACACATAGAAGATTGCAGTTCCGATGCCGCCGGTGGCCGGAAGCTCCGGTCCGAAAATCGGGTGATCCGCAGGCGTGTTGTTTACTACCAGAACGGGGTTTTCAACTTCGGAAACAAAGTGTACCGAGGCGGTACTGGTGGCAAGGCTCTTGGAACCGTCTGCAGGTGGGAACGGGTTTTCATACTTCACACTGCCAGGATTACCACCCTTACCAGCTTCAAACTGAAGACTTTTGTAAATCGTTAAACTAACGATTTCAATTGCACCGTTATCGAAGGGCTGACCGTTTGCATCCAACGGAAGATGAATATCACTGAGATGCAAAGTATAGGAACTGCCCAAAGCGATATCGGAACTTAAATTCAGCGGAATGGCCGTTCCGTAATCGATGTGATTCTTGTCCGACGGATGTTGGTTCATATCCGCGGAATAAGTATATGTGGTTCCGTGATACTTAAACACCAGATTCATCCACTTGGCATTGTTCTTTACGATTCCGTCGTTGTTGTTGCCGGAAATCTTTGTGGGACGCAGAGTCAGATCCGGATGATCCTGCCACAGTTTATCCGTCTGTGTGGTTTTGCTGTAGCGGGCCTCATAGCCGTCGATGGCGGTTTCTTCCAGTCTGTAGTCCAGAACAATGGCATTGCCCTGATCATCCACCTTGATTGCCGGAAGACTGTCTACGATGTTCGTCTGCCAGCCGTCTGCGGCAGAAATGGTAAAATGCTGAGCATCGGCCTTGTCTTCCACGATGTTCCAGAGATCGCGGGAATCCTTGGTGGTTCCCACATAGCCGCCCTTTCCGTCGGAAATCACCACATCCACGGAGGTGATGTCCTCCGGCGGGGTTTCGGTCCAGGTCTTGCGCAGATAGAATTTCAAAGAGGAATCCGGTTCTACGCCCTTTACCCAAACCTTGCCGTGTTCGGTCTTGGGATCTACCGCAACGTTGGTTACGCCGTCCTGCTTAAAGTTTTCGCTATTTACAAAGGTATTCGGTGTAAAGGTCAGCTGCAGGCGGAATTCGTGTTCGCCCTCTTCTGCCTCGTAATTACAGGTCAGATCCGGAAGATCCCCCTGCAATACGCCATTTACCACCGTTACGGAGCCGCAGCTCTGCACCACGGTGCCGTCGGGCTTTACCCAGGTGTAGGTCAGAGTTCCGTTGGTCTGATCGTAGTTGTCTAAAAGATCCTCGATGGCTGCGGAGATTACTCTGCTCTGCTGGCCGTCTGCGCTCTTATCCAGATCGTCCTCCAGATCCACATTGGTGCCCACGGTTACGGTTTTGGAAAGGCCGTCTACGGTGTCGTAGACAACCGGAACGTTGACCTGCGGGGTGTCGGTGCAGTCGATGCCGGGGTAAGTCTTGGGAGTCAGCGGATTGCCGCCTTCATCCTTGGGAGTGTGCATATAAGAGGCTTCCGGGGTGCCCACGTTGGTAAATACGTTGTTGCTGCCCAGGTAGTCTTCTCTGGCCACCACGCCGAAGTTCAGGTTTACCTTCTGGGTATTGACTACCGATCCGAAGTTGTATTCCACGTCGGTGGTGTGGGTACCGGTATTTTCGGTAACGGTCAGAGTCTTCGGTACATCGGTAAATGTAGGACCGTCTGTAAAGGTGGAAGACTCGTTAAAGGTAACGGTGGTTACCAGATTACCGTCGGCGTCCGTATTTACGTTGCGGGTTCCGGTAATATTTACGGTACCCAGAAGATTTCCGTCGGTATCGTAGTGCTTCTGTACCACCGCGCCGGTGCGGATATCGATTATGGTTTCGTAAACAACCTTGCCGTTTTCATCCTTTACGGTTGCGGTAAAGGGAACGGTGTTGTCGATTTTAAACTCGTTCTCTACGGTATCGTTTACCGTCAGGTTTTCGATAAAGGCGGATTTTCCGTTGACCTTAATCCCCTTCGTCTTCATTTCCTTTTCTACGATTTCGATTAAGGTATCCAGCAAAGCATGTTCGCTGGAAGCTACATACTTCTTGGTAAAGCGGCCGACTGCCTTATCTCCGGTGCCGGAAACGCCGGTAGAGACGCCGGTTGTCGGGTCGTAGGAATAGGGCTGCAGGCTGGAATCATTATTCTTGGAATAATCAATCCAGGACAAAATGCCCGCTTCTGTACCGCTGGTAACGTAGGAGGTACCTTCATTTACGCGGATACCGTACACGGAGTTGATGTGGTTATCAAGGAAGGTGCCCCAGGGCAGCGTGCAGGCATAACCGTTGGTTTCCGCTTTGAGTTCTGTCGGACCGCCGATGATGACCGCCACTTTTTGGATGTCGTCATAATCTATGTTGGAGTAAACATCATGCCATAAGGAAAGGTTATCCTCCAGACAATCCAACGCGTTCTCGAGATGGGTAGAAGTATAGTGTACGTGCTCGCAGTTGCCGAAGCTGTCCCAGTTGATAATACCTTCCCGCAGCGTGTCGTAGTCGTTGGTAACGTACATATCCACAGGCTCCGTTACGATCTGCCCCTTATTGTTGGTCTTTTGCACGTCCATTTTGCCCAGGAACATGGTCTGGCTGGCATCGTGACGAGTTTCGGTAATTCCCAGCACCAGGTTGTTGGCCTTGTAATTTTTTTCCATGTAGTCCACAAGACCCAGCAGCGCCTGCTTAATGTCGTACAGGTTGGCCATGGCGGTATTGTCTGCCACGGCACCTACCGCTACGTAAGCTGTGGAATGGGGATCTCCGTATTCGTCGATAAATGTAGTGCCGATGCTATCCTTGCTGCGGATATTGGCGTGGAGCAGGTCGAACATCTGCCAGGAAGTCTGAATCTGGAAAATCAGGCAGACCGGAGCAGACACCTTCGACTGCGCGTCGGCAGTAATATCGATGAGATACTTTCTTTCGCTGTTGGCATCCCCTGCGGCAACAGCAGTGGCAGTCTTGTTAAGACCGGTTACAAAGTTCTCGTAATCCACGCCGTTTTCCAGGAAGTTGTAGTTCAAAGGAACAATGGATTCCTCGGTAAGCGGAGTATTCTGCGTGGCGTGGAAGGAAGAGCTGTTCTTATCTTTAATAAAGCCCGGTTCCTGGTCGCCGTAGTTATAGGTCGGGTAAGAACCGAAGGTTTCAATCATTCCGGAGTCCTTGACCGGATCGTACATATCGAAAATATATCTCTGCCAGATTTCCTTTACCGCTTCCATACCCGCAGTACCGCCATTTTTTGCCAGATAAGCTTCCGCAAGATAGTCTGCGAAGCTGGCACCGTCGGTAAAGGGAACTCTGGAGTCGTTGGCCAGGTTTGTCCAGTAGAAATAATTGTCGTATCTGTCTCCGTGGATTCGAAGATCCGGATAAATGATATCCTCAGCATCGGTGCCCACGTTTACCGGATAAGCCGCAAGATTCAGCACGGTGGTGTCTGCATTGATAGCGGCAATGGCATCGTCCAGAATCTTTCTTCTGGGGTTGACGTTGTCCATCTTGGCGATGGCCAAAAGTTCGTTATTGGCTGCATTGTAGAGCTTGCAGCGCACGTCACGGCCTTCGTTCAGGAAGGCGTAATCCGTGGTATTCAGGCTGGCACCGAAAGGTGTAGGGTCGGTAAATGCAACCCAGTTGCCCGATGCTTCATCGAGATATTCCCAGACATAGCTCGGGGTGCCGGTATAGTCTGTGCTTGCGTCGATATACAGCGTATTTCCGTCCTGGCGTGATGTAAGGGTCAGAGACGGAAGTGTCTGGTAAAGTTCAAAGGCATCCAGCAACTCCTGTGTATTCTCGGGCAGATGGTCTCCGCCGAAATCGCTGACATAGCTGTTCGCGACCCAGGAAGAAAAGCCGGACTTCTGTTCATCCAAAAGTGCCATCAGGTTCAGCGGCGCGGAATAATAGTTCTTATTATCTTTCGTTGCCGTAATACGGAAGGATTCTTCGATAGTAGCAGAAGCAATCCAGTCGGAAATATCGAAGGAAAGCGGAGCCGTCATTTTTTTACTATTGAACTTCACGGCAGGATGGTTTGTAGTATCATTCTGCCAGATCGGGTTGTTTTCGCCGTCTCTGGTATTGCTGTATTCAGGAAGATATGTAACGTCGTTGGTGGGATTCTCCACATTGAGAACCAGGGTGACCGTCCAGTTGCCCTGGTCATCCTTGTTCATGGTGAGATTTACGGATGTGTCCACCGTAATCGTGGTCTGTCCGCCCATGAGCTCTGCCGCACCCAGGCGAATTCTGTCGAAAGAAATCGTCTTGATATACTTCGGCTGTTTAATTTCGATTATTTTCGGATCATCGACAGGAACCTTTTCAACGATGATATCAGTCGGATTCTGCGACGGATCTTCGTCGGTTCCGGGCTGATCGTCGGAAACCGGACGCTGCACGCCGGGCTGGTCATCGGAAATCGGACGCTGCACGCCGGGCTGACCGATGGACGGGTCGATATCTTCGGACGGAACAACAGGCGTAACAGCAGGTCTTCTGCCCTGCTCGTTTTCTGCAACCTGTGTCTTGGAGTCGGTTTCCGGATTAGTTTCGGAATCCTGAGCTTCCGGAGTTTCCGTGGTCGGATCGGTTTCCGAATCCTCTGCCGGGTCCTGTTCGGTAACCGGGTCGGTTTCCGGATTTTCTGCCGGGTCCTGTTCAACAGTCGGATCGGTTTCAGGATCTTCCTCCGGGTCTGCGTCAGCTACCTGGATTTCCGGATCCATAGGCTCCGGACGCTCCACGCAGCTGATATCGTGAATATGCTCCGTCAGGGTGCAGTTTAATGTGCCGTCCTCGAAGTAGCAGTTTTCGTCATGAATATGCTCGGTCTTGTTGCAGTAATAAGTAGCCTCATCGGGAAGCGGCGCATCGAAGCACGCATCCGTGTGAGTGTGATCCTCTTTTTCGCAAATCAAAACCGACGTCCCATCGTCAGAAGTCTGATAACAGGTTTCGGTATGTACATGTTCTTCTTTTTCGCAAATCAGGGTTTTCTCCCAGGTGATGGCAGGAAGAATTAAAGCATAAGTCGTGCAGAAAACAACCACGGCAGCAAGCACGGTAACCGCTTTTCGCCGGGTGAATCTTTCGAGCTTTTCGAAAGTAATGTTGTTAAAGAATGATCTAATTTTTTTAAACATTTATCGTTTTAACCTTAGAAGTTGTTGTTGCAATAAGCTCTGTGCGGAACAGATACAAGGGAAAATTTCCATTCCTTTTCCGCTATCGTCTATCTAATAAATTGCAGCATTTATACGCAATTCTTTACACAAAAATACTGCATACAATTGTGCAAAATGAATTATACCATAACAGAAGAGAAAAGCAAGCACTCGCCGCAATGAAAATAAACAAAAATTAAGAAGAAATTGTGAAGATTTTAACAAACGGGACCGACAAAGTTTACAGCACAAAAACCAACCCGCATCTAATGCAGGGTTTTCTATATACGAAAAAGAGCCTCTGAAAAATCAGAAACTCTTTTTTAGGGTATGGTGCCCAGAACCGGAATTGAACCAGTGACACGGGGATTTTCAGTCCCCTGCTCTACCTACTGAGCTATCTGGGCATATATGCAAGCTTTCGCTGTGATATCAGGTGGTGGGCCTTCAGGGACTTGAACCCGGGACACGCCGGTTATGAGCCGGATGCTCTGACCAACTGAGCTAAAGGCCCCTGCGAGGCTTACTTTGGTCGGGGTGTAGGGATTTGAACCCTAGGCCTCCTGCTCCCAAAGCAGGCGCGCTACCAAACTGCGCCACACCCCGAAAGTGGCAGGGGCACAAGGATTCGAACCCTGGGCACGTGGTTTTGGAGACCACTGCTCTACCAGCTGAGCTATACCCCTATATTATCGTAAAGTGTGTGGCGGAGAAGATGGGATTCGAACCCATGCGGCCCTATACGAACCCTAACGGTTTAGCAAACCGTCCTCTTCAGCCTCTTGAGTACTTCTCCAACATGCTGAAATGTGGCGGAGAGAGTGGGATTCGAACCCACGGTGCATTGCTGCATCACTAGTTTTCAAGACTAGCTCCTTAAACCGCTCGGACACCTCTCCGTATAGCAAGGTGCGTTTCTTTTAAAAAAAATGGTGGCTCATCGGAGATTCGAACTCCGGACACCTTGATTAAAAGTCAAGTGCTCTACCGCCTGAGCTAATGAACCTTAAACATTGGCTGGGGTAGCAGGATTTGAACCTACGAATGGCGGGATCAAAACCCGCTGCCTTACCGCTTGGCTATACCCCAAAAAAGTTTGGTGAGCCCGTTGGGATTCGAACCCAAGACACACGGCTTAGAAGGCCGTTGCTCTATCCAGCTGAGCTACGGACCCACGCTGTACCACGCGACATGTAACGTAGTTTCAAATTGTATTGGAGCGGATGATGAGAATCGAACTCACACTACCAGCTTGGAAGGCTGGAGTTCTACCATTGAACTACATCCGCATAAAAATTGGAGCGGAAGACGAGATTCGAACTCGCGACCCTCGCCTTGGCAAGGCGATGCTCTACCCCTGAGCCACTTCCGCATAAAAAATTTCTTGGTGGAGGGAGATGGATTCGAACCATCGAAAGACTCAGCTAACGGATTTACAGTCCGCCCCCTTTGGCCACTCGGGAATCCCTCCATATATGGAGCTGGCGATCGGAGTCGAACCAACAACCTGCTGATTACAAATCAGCTGCTCTGCCATTGAGCCACGCCAGCATAATATATTGATGTCAAAATACATAAAAAAATGGCGACCCGAACCGGGCTCGAACCGGTGACCT
>JAZUKP010000006.1:0-5159 GCA_045643345.1 Anaerovoracaceae bacterium
ATCAATTTCATCAATCGTTTTGTCCCACCATTTCCATTTCTGCATTAACGAAATCAATTCATCGTCAAAACGCTTGCGAATAGGTTTAACGGGATTTCCCGCAACAATCGTATAAGGCTCAACTTCAGAACCTACCACGCTGTTTGCACCAATGATTGCTCCGTCACCAATATGAACACCCGGAAGAATTACTGCATTCTGACCGATCCAAACATCATTTCCGATGACGGTATCGCCCTTGTACGGCATATCTTCCGACTTTGGAGCCTTCATATTCCAGCCTTCAAGAGTGTAAAACGGGAAAGTCGATACAGCACTCATCTGATGATTGGCATCATTCATCACAAATTCAACACCAGCAGCAATCTGACAGAACTTGCCGATAATAAGCTTGTCTTTGCTCCACGGATAGAAATTCGTTACATGGCCTTCAAACTCCGAATCAGCAATATATGTAAAGTCACCAACAATGATATTCGGGTTAGTGATTGTCGGTTTTACATATATTTCATTGTCATATCCTGCAATAGGATGAATTGCATTGGGATTTGGTTTTATGCCGTTCTTCATAGTTCATCCTCCGTAAAATTCATTTTATTCTTCATAAATCTTCATGAAACGCCACTTATTAAAAATTAAAAAACTATATTTTTCTCCGTTCTTCATTTCAAAAGTAGCCTTTGGAAATATAACCCATTTCCATGTGACGGAAAGAATATCATTTCTATTCAAAATAAGGTCTCTATACTTATTCTTCACAGTAACCTTCCCTGTTTTATAGTTAATGACATGCTCATCAATTATCAGACCACCACCAAGAACACCTTTGTGACATAAACTGCATATAAAATAATGTTTCATAAGCATCTCCGCATCAAATTCTGTCTTTTTATTCTGCCGGGTCTTCCGCATGCAGAATCATTTTCGCAACTACTCTGTGGCAGTTCACTTCCTTCGGCTGAGGAACAATTTCCGCACGGTTTTCACGCTGAATATAATCGCGCACTATATCACGAATATCCTCGGTTGACTTTTCGGCAAGCACTCTAAGCGTCACACCGCTGCTGAAGTACAACTCTGCGCGCAGCCGCCGCACTCCGGGAAGCCGCAGCAGACCGACAAGGTCGTCATATTCCGGCGCTCCCGCATAGTCTTGGATTTCACGCAGCTTTGACTTGTTAAAATCGTAGATGTGAATAAAACGGGCAAAGAGACGGGAAACAGCCGCACCCAGCGTGGTGCGGATATCTTCTATTAACGCATCAGAAATCTGATCTTTTCGAACTACGCCATCCTTATTCAGAATTGCAGTCAATGCTTCTTTGCACTCAATCAAGGGATAATATCGCTGCATCACGATGTCCTTTTCGAGAGAACGAATCATATCCTCCATAAAAAAGTTGTCATTCATTTTGAATCATTGCTCCGATGGATTGATTTATTCTAAATTCTTCTCACGCTGACTTCACCGGCGCTCAGCACGTCCTCTGTGTCCCCGGAAAGCACCCGCAGATTGCCGGATGCGTTTACGCCCAGCACCCTGCCGGACTTAGTCTCTCCTTGCAGAGTATAGCTTACTTCTTTTCCGGTAAGATACGACTTTCGTCCGTAGATTTCAATAATATCCGCCGGGTCTGTCTCTTTGCGCAGGGCATTGATTACTTCGCAGATCAGCTCCGCACGGTCGATTTCTCCGATGCCGCCCGCAAGTTCCTGCAGATCTTCCGGAAAGTCTTCCGAAGACGTGTTGATTCCCACGCCGCAGACGTAAAAACCTTCCCGGCTTCCGTATTCATTTCCGGGACAATACTCGCAGAGAATGCCGCAGACCTTCCGGTCGCCCAGAAAAATATCGTTCACCCACTTTATCGCGTATTTCTTGTCCGTAAGCTTTTCCAGCGCCTGCAGCACGCAGACCGCCGCCTTAACCGTCAGCAGCTCCGGATGCGCCGCAGCTTTTTCTGGTACTGCCCAGGAGAAATAGATGCCTCCTTCCGGCGAATGAAAGCTGTGACCCTGCCGGCCCCTGCCCTCGCTCTGGCTGTCCGCAAAAACTACCAGTTCGCTGCCCAGAAACATCTTTTTTGCAAAGTTATTGGTGGAATCCACGGACTTCAGGCTGTAAAATCCGCAGCCCAGGTTTTGAATCAGATATGCAGAATCTTTCATAGAATTTCTCCCGGAGTATTGCACTAAAATTAAAGGGTGCCCCGCAAGGCACCCTTATTATACTATTCTTTTGTATTGATTGTCATCAACAGCTGTCCGCCCTTTACATTGTCGCCGGGCTTCACTTCGATTTTCTCCACCACACCGGCAATTCTTGCGGTAACGGCGGTTTCCATCTTCATGGCTTCGATGACCAGCAGCGGCTGGTTCAGTTCCACCGGGTCGCCCACCTTTACGGAAATCTTGCTCACCGCGCCCGGAATGGAAGCGCCCACCTGGCTCTTGTCCTCCGGATCCGCCATGGGAACCTTAATCAGGCTCTTCTGGGCCTCTTCGTCCGGAACCGTTACATCCCGGCGGATACCGTTCAGTTCGAAGCTTACGGTGCGCATGCCGTCCTTATCCACATCACCCAGGCCCAGATACTTAATAACCAGTATCTTGCCCTCGTTGATGGTCACCTTGTTGGTTTCGCCCACCGCAAGACCGTGGAAGAACACGTGGCTGCCAAGTTTTACGATATAGCTGTACTCGTGCTTTTTCTTCAAATAATCCCGCAGAACGTCCGGATACATGCAGTAGCTGAGCACGGTGCGCAGATCCGGGTCCGGACACACATCGGCCAGCTCTTCTTTGATCTTTTCAAAATCCACCGGCGGCAGCAGTTCGCCCGGCCGGCAGCTGATGGGCTGCTGACCCTTTAATACCACCTTTTGGATATCCTCCGGGAAGCCGCCTTCCGGCTGACCCATCATGCCGGAGAAATAGCTGACCACGGAATCCGGGAAAGCCAGTGCCTCGCCCTTTTCCACGATGTTTTCCGGCGTCAGGTCGTTCTGGGTCATGAAGATGGCAAGATCGCCCACCATCTTGGAGGATGGGGTTACCTTCACAATGTCGCCCACCATCCGGTTAACCACCTTGTAGTTCTCCTTTACTTCAAGGAATCTGCTGCCAAGTCCCAGGGACTCTACCTGAGGCTTTAAATTGGTATACTGACCGCCCGGAATTTCGTAGCGATAAATATCGGTTGTGGGATAGGTCATGGCAGATTCGAAGCTGTCGTAACGCTTGCGGATATCCTCCCAGTATTCGGTCAGATACTGCAGACGATCCGGATCCAGACCTGTGTCTCTTTCGCTGCCGCGGAGCGCTTCCACCACCGCATTCAGAGACGGCTGGCTGGTCAGAGAAGACATGGAGGAAATGGCACAGTCCACCACATCCACACCGGCTTCCGCTGCCATGAGCAGTGCTGCCACCTGGTTTCCGGAGGTATCGTGAGTATGCAGCTGAATGGGAATGCCCACCTCCTGCTTTAAGGCGCTTACCAGCTTCTTTGCCGCGAAAGGCTTCAGCAGTCCGGACATATCCTTGATGGCCAGCATGTGCGCACCCATCTTCTCCAGCTCTTTGGCCATATTTACATAGTATTCCAGGGTGTATTTATCCCGGCTGTCGTCCAGAACGTCCCCGGTGTAGCAAATCGAGGCCTGACAGATTTTATTCTGGTTGCGGACCTCGTCCATGGCAACTTCCATGCCCGGAATCCAGTTGAGGGAGTCGAAAATGCGGAATACGTCGATGCCGGAGCGGGCGGATTCTTTTACAAATTCCCGGATTACGTTGTCCGGATAGTTGGTATAACCCACGGCGTTGGCACCCCGCAGCAGCATCTGCAGCAATACGTTGGGGCACTTCTCCCGCATCAGATCCAGACGCTCCCAGGGAGATTCGTGCAGGAAACGGTAAGCCACGTCGAAGGTGGCACCGCCCCAGCATTCCAGAGAGAACGCCTCGCCCAGAATCTCGGAAGTGGCATCCATGGAATTGAGAATATCTCTGGTACGCACCCGGGTGGCCAGCAGCGACTGATGGGCATCCCGGTAAGTGGTATCGGTAATCAAAAGCTTTTTCTGGTCCAACACCCATTTGCAGACCGCCTCCGGACCTTCCTTGTCCAGCATGGGTTTTAAGCCCTCCGGACGGACGCCCATCACCGGAGCAAAGCGGGGAGCTTCGTAGAATTTATGACTGGCGCCCTCTTTTACGATTTTCTCCGCAATATAATTCAGCATATTGGTGGCCCGGTTATGCTCCGTTCCGAAAATGAACAGCTCCGGGGCCTCATCGATAAACTTGGTGTAGCATTTGCCGGAGCGGAACACCGGATGCTGCAGAATGTTGGAAATAAAGGCAATATTGGTCTTAACACCACGCACTTCCATTTCCCGGATGGCTCTGGCCGCCTTATTGCACACGCCTTCAAAAGTATTGTCCCAGCTGGTGACCTTTACCAGCAGCGAATCGTAGTAAGGAGAAACCACCGCACCGGTACGGGCAATGGCGCCGTCCAGACGGACACCGAAGCCGCCGCTGCTTTGGTATGCGGTAATCTTTCCGGTATCCGGGGCAAAGTTGTTGGTAGGATCCTCCGTGGTGACTCTGCACTGAATGGAATATCCGTTGACCCGCACGTCTTCCTGACTTCCGATGCCGATGCGGGGGTCGGAAAGCGGCAGACCTTCCGCAATCAGAATCTGCGCCCGGACAATATCAATTCCGGTCACCATTTCGGTAACCGTATGCTCCACCTGAATACGGGGGTTCATTTCAATAAAGTAGTGGTGCCCGTCGCTGTCCACCAGAAATTCCAGGGTACCCGCGTTGGTATAGCCCACATGCTTGGTAATCTTTACCGCGTCTTCATAAAGGGCGTCCCGAACGCTCTGAGGCACGGTAAATGCCGGCGCATATTCCACCACCTTCTGGTATCTTCTCTGCAGAGAGCAGTCACGCTCGTGGAGATGCACCACGTTGCCCTGTTCATCCGCCAGCACCTGAATTTCAATGTGTTTGGGGTTGACCAGGAACTTTTCCATAAATATGTCGTCGTTGCCGAAAGCCTTCTTTGCCTCATCCTTTACCATGGCAAAGTTGGTACGCACTTCTTCTTCGCTGTCGCAGCGCCGCATGCCGCGTCCGCCGCC
>JAZUKP010000007.1:0-4303 GCA_045643345.1 Anaerovoracaceae bacterium
ATGGACAAGAGCTTTCAGCTTTGCACTGCCGCGGAAAACGATGACTACATCCGCCTGCTCTGCACCCCTGCAAAAGAAAAGCGCCTGTCTCAGGCGGCCCTGGAAACTCTGGCGATCATCGCCTACAAGCAGCCGGTCACCAAGACCCAGATCGACACGGTGCGGGGCATCAAGTCCGACCGGGTGCTGGAGGGCCTGATGGAGCGAGGTCTGGTAAAGGAGCTGGGCCGGGATACCACCATCGGCCGGCCGTATCTTTACGGAACTACCAAGGAATTCTTAAAACTCTTCGGTTTTGAAAGTCTGGCGGACCTGCCGGAAATCGACAACATCGACGATCTGGTGCTGGAGGACGAGGACTGGGAGGGCATTTCCCCCGACCAGTTGACCATGCCGCTGGACGGAGAAGAAAAATAAAACAGATAGAATCGAAAAGCAGACCCTCCGAAAAAAGCTCCGCCGGCTTCACGATAAGCCCGGGTCCCGTGCAGCGCAGCGCTCTGAAATCACGCTTTGCTGCCCGAAATCCGGTCTTCTCTGCCGGCTTCGAATTTTTTCTTCGGGCAGGCTGCTTTTCGAGGCAGTTTGCTGAATATTGGTAAATCATAAAAGGACACCGGTGGGCTTTGGTCCTTTTTTGTTATAATCCATTGTGGGGCTGATTGTAAAAATACAGAAAACAAAAGAAATGTGTCATTCCCTTCATGGTTTGCAGAATAAAACGTCTTTACTTGCAATATCTTTCCATGGCCTTCAGCAGGGTCTCCAGCTGGGCCTTGTCGCCGGATTTCAGGCATGCGTCGATTTGTTCTTCGATCATCATAATGCCCGTGGAGTTGATGGCGGATTTTACCGCGGAGAGCTGCACCAGCACGTCGGAAGGGTCCCGGCCTTCTTCCACCATGCGTTTTACAAACTCCATGTGGCCGATGGCCCGGGAGATTCGGTTGAGCACGGCCTTGCTTTGATTTTCTTTCATATAACTTGCCCTTTCCACGCTTTAATGATATTATTTTATCACAAAACCAAGTCTGCGCAAGCAGAGGGAAGGAGATATTAATGCACGATTTTGCAGGTCATAATCACGACCATAGCCACGACCATTTCCATGAGAGTATTTCCGCTTTTGAGAGCAAGGACCAGGCCATTGCACTGGTGGCTTATATGCTGGAGCATAACAAGAGCCATACGGAGGAGCTCCACGAAATCTGTCACAAGCTGGAGGCTTCCGGCGAAAACGAAGCGGCTTATCTGATCGACAGCGCGGTGGATCAGTTCATGGAAGGAAACGCCCTTCTGCAGTCTGCGCTGGAAGCACTGAAAAAGGAGAAGTAACATGTGTCTTTCTACAGCATATAAAGTGGCTGACGGGGCAGAGGATGAAAAAATCTGCGAGTTTGTCAGCGAAGTAAAGGTGGATGGAGACAAGATTATTCTTGTAGACATCATGGGAAAAGAGATCGAGGTGCTGGGAAGCATCAGATCCATGGACTTCGTGTCCAGCAAAATCCGGATCGGAGCGTAAGCATGCGCTACGAAATGATTCGGGAGATCTTCAACGAATGCTCCAACAATCAGATGCGGGATGTGTTTGTGGAGGATGTGGAAACAGACAGCCCCCGCAAGTGGCTGGAGGCTTTTCTCGCCGGAAAAGAGGTCAATATCGAAGAGAGTTCCTGCGCAGACGGAACGCTGGTTTTCGACGTAATGATTGCCAATTTAAAGCAGCGGTTCAGTTTTTCCCCGGAAGATTAGCATATATTTTGGCTTTTTGTGATTTTTTATTACAAAAAATGTTTTTTTTGTTGCAAAAATGCCCCGGGAGAGGGGGCTTTTTGCTTGTAATATCAATGATTCTGTTTTATTATTAGTGTGTATCGTTTTGATTATGATTAAACGAGCTAGAGAAGGAGGAAATTCAAATGGCTTTTAAAAATGTGCCACAGACTTTTTCCTGTTCCATTAAAGAGGTTACAATCGGAACCGGAGAAAAGGCAGTTACCATCGGTGGCGAGAATGTATATCCGCTTTATACATTCGATGGTGAGATCAAGAATAAAGTTGCTATCGGCGCAGAAATTACAGACAACGGCGTAGATACAACCGTACCGGGAATCGCAGCATACTATGCAGGATGCGATACAATCGGAGCAATTGCAAAGAAAGCATCCGAAATCCCCGGAGCAGACTTTGTCGTACTCACACTGGAAGGAGCAGATCCTAACGGTCAGAACAAGTCTGTTGACGAATGCGTTGCAATCGCAAAAGAAGTTGCAGACGCTATCGATTGCCCGCTGGCAGTAGTAGGCTGCAAGAACGTAGAAAAGGATCAGGAACTCTTCGGAAAGATCGCAGAAGCACTCTCCGGAAAGAACATCCTCTGCGTTTCCGCAAAGCAGGAAAACTACAAGACCGTTGCTGCTTCCGCAGTAATGGCTTACGGTCAGAAGATCGCTGCAGAATCCGCAGTAGACATCAACCTTGCAAAGCAGCTCAACGTACTCATTTCCCAGATGGGTCTTTCCACAGACACATGGGTACAGAACGTTGGTTCCGCAGCAGCAGGTTACGGATACGAATACGTAGTATCCACTCTGGACCGTGTAAAGGGTGCAGCTCTTACACAGAACGACGCAATGCTTCAGATGCCGATCGTTACACCGGTTGGCGCAGAAACATGGGTTGTTAAGGAATCCACAGCAGCTGACAACGAAGTTGAAGGCTGGGGCGCAAGAGAGGAAAGAGGAATTCAGATGGAAGTTTCCACAGCAGCAGCATGCCTGGCAGGCGGCTCCAACGCAGTATTCCTCAGACATCCGGAATCCGTTAAAACTATCGCTAACCTGGTTAGCGCGTTAATGTAGGAAAGGAGGCTCATTCAAAATGGCACTTAAAGGATTAGACATCTTTAAACTTACACCGAAAAAGAATTGCAAAGAATGCGGCAGCCCGACTTGCATGGCATTCTCTATGAAGGTAGCTCAGGGCGCAGTAGGAATCGAAGCTTGCCCGTATATGAGCGACGAAGCAATCGCAAAGCTCTCCGAGGCAACAGCACCCCCCATGAAGACCATCAAGGTTGGAACCGGAGATTTCGAACACACACTCGGCGGAGAAACCGTTCTCTACAGACACGAAGCAACATTCGTATCCAAGACACTCTTCGGCGTATGCGTATGCCAGGATTGTGCTGATAAGATTGAAGAAGTCAAGAAGGTTGACTACGAACGTATCGGCGAAAGAGAATTCGTTGAAGTATATGCAGTTCAGGACAAGGGCGACAAGGACGCATTCCTCGCAGTTGTTAAGAACGCAATGGGACAGGGCAGAGTACTTGTTCTCAATACACAGGATGCAGACACTGCAGCAGCAGCTCTCGAACTCTGCGCAGCAGAAAAGCCGATTCTCAACGCTGCAACACCGGAAAACTATGCAGCAATGAACGAACTCGCAACAAAGTATGGCGTTGTTCTCGGCGTTTCCGCATCTAACCTCGATGCACTTTATGACACAACCGCAGCTCTGGAAGCTCTCGGCAACAAGAACCTGATTCTCGACGTAACAGGCGCAACCGCAAAGGAAACCTTTGCAAATGCAGTTCAGGTTAGACGTGCAGCTCTCAAGAACCAGGATCGTACATTCGGATATCCTTCCATCGTTAATGTAGCTAAGCTGGCAAAGGACGACTTCCGCACCCAGGTTGCATTAGCTTCTATGTTCGTTCTTAAATATGCATCCATCGTTGTTCTCCAGAACATGGACTACTCCATGGCACTTCCGCTCTACGGTCTCAGACAGAACGTCTTCACAGACCCGCAGAAGCCGCTCACAGTAGAACCGGGCATCTATCCGCTCAACGGCGCAGACGAGAACGCACCTTGCGCAATTACCACAAACTTCGCACTTACCTACTTCCTCGTTCAGGGCGAACTGGAAAGATCCGGAGTTCCTGTAAACTTCCTCATCGCAGACGGCGGCGGATACTCCGTACTGACATCCTGGGCTGCAGGTAAGTTCTCTGCAGGTTCCATCGATAAGTTCATGAAGGAACAGGACATCGAAGGAAAGCTCAAGACCAGAACACTGATCATCCCGGGCAAGGTTGCCGTACTCAAGGGCGAACTGGAAGAAAAGCTTCCGGGTTGGGACATCAAGATCTCCCCGAACGAAGCAACCGGACTTGTTAAGTTCATGAAGGAACTCTAGTAGTTATTAAAAAGGAGACCATTAATGGCAAGATTTGTTACTATCGGTGAAAGAATTCACTGCATCAGCCCGGTCATTAAGCAGGCTATGGCTGAAA
>JAZUKP010000008.1:0-13950 GCA_045643345.1 Anaerovoracaceae bacterium
TTGTCTTCCTAAGACCGCTTGGCCTCCGACTTGGTCTGAACTCTGCCAGGTGCTTCTTGTAAGCAACACCGGCTTTGTCGAAGTGACCTTTTTCAGGCTTGTTGACTCTGCATTCTTTCTTGTCTTCGAATCCGATCTGAACACCGTAGTATCCATCGTTTTCCACAGTTTTAACCTGAGTTACTACTGCAGGACCGGCTTCAATGACAGTCACAGGAATCATTTCTCCTGCTTCGGAAAAAATCTGGGTCATGCCGACCTTTTTTCCTAAAATCGCTTTCATTGTTTTCCTCCTAAGTTCTTTCAGCGGATTGATTACTGTCATGCAGCGGAGCTTAAGCATCTTTGCCCGCCGTGCACCATAAGCAATCTTTCAAAGCACATTAGGTATCTATTGATACTTTTTGCACTTACAGTTTAATTTCGATATCTACACCTGCGGGCATGTCCAGCTTCATCAGCGTGTCCATGGTCTTGGGTGTCGGGTTAAGGATATCGATGAGTCTTTTGTGAGTTCTCTGTTCGAACTGTTCTCTGCTGTCCTTATACTTGTGAACAGCTCTTAAAATTGTGATGACTTCCTTTTCTGTTGGAAGCGGGATCGGTCCGGAAACTTCCGCGCCGGTCTTCTTTGCTGCTTCAACGATTCTTGCTGCGGAATTGTCGAGGGCAACGTGGTCGTAAGCCTTAAGTCTGATTCTGATTTTCTGGCTACTCATGTGTTATATTTTCCTCCTTGCTTTGATGTGACCCTTGCTCCGCCGTGAGATTGCATCGCTCGGATCTGTTGATTTTTCATGCATTTTCGCTATTCTGCATGAGGTTGTTCCCGCTTGGGCAACCCACCCGTGTGTTTCTTTTTCCTTACCTCAAAGGAAAAAGGCGAGAACTCCTTCGCCGGCCTCTTTTGGACCGACAGTTCTCGGCAGAAATTATCTGATAGCGCAGTAACTTTCTGCTTCTTTGCTTTCCCGGAAATCTGTTGATTTCAAGGCCTTTCAGCCCTTCTCGGACATACTTCCGGACATTAAGCAAGCTCTAATAATATACTGCATGTCAAAATCAATTGCAAGGACTTTTTATTAATTTTGTGAAAATTTTTTGCGCCCCGAAAATGCTGTATTTTTCAAGCATTTCGGGGCGTCGCGCATTTTTCCGCGAGCCGGTTTTATGCAGAGTTTTCGTCCACACGCCCTGGCGTTTCCAGCGCTTTGCACATCTTGTGGATAAGTCTGTGGAAAAGTACTATATCTTGTGAAAAACTGCCAGGTGAAGCACAATGTGCCGTATCCGACCTGACGGGATGCGCATTTTTGCCTCCCTTTTACAGAGCCATTCCCCACATTTCAGGCAAAAGAACCAAAGTGTGGGGACCCTTGTGCCGTATCTTTCGCTATTTCGCAGGCAGTTTGCAGGTAATTCGCAGGTGGTTTCCCCACACTTCAGCAAAATCTGACCATGTGTGGGGAACAATTTATCGCAGAATGGGAAATTTCCTCCCCACAATTTGCGCTAAACTGCCAAGGTGTGGGGAAGGAGGCCCGCATAACAAGAGAAAAATGAGGATTTTTGTCCTAAATATAAGCGGTCTAATGGGAAGCGATTCTCTTGTTTCTTATAAATTTCGCCGGGAAAACCTTCCGCTTTCGCAGAAGCCTTTCCCGGCGAAGTTTTTATTGGCGCCCTTCGGGCGCTCTTTTTTTCCTCTCCCGTTATGCTGCGTTCTCCAGGGTGAACAGTACATTTTCCGCAAGGCCGGATGAATTTGTGATCCACTTGGACCTTGTGCAAAGATACTCGCCGCTGATGTCAGTCACGGCGAAGCTCTCGGCTGCCGGCGCGAAAATCATTATCGCTGCCAGCATAAGAGCCATCAGTTTTTTCATTTTCTTCATAGTTTTTTCTCCCTTTTAGTTTAACTATATTGCAATAAATATTTATTGTTCACTTTAGCTTCCTTCCGGTTCTTGTCTTCCGGAAGAATTACTGCGTTCCCACCAACTCCTTTTGTTTCGCCACAGGTCTTGCATTTGTAGCCGGTGAGAACCTTTTCGTCCCACTCCTTATACTCTGCGTCGTGGTGGATAGTTTTAACAACAACATCTTTGATTGTATATGTCCCTTCGCCATCATGGTCGAATACTATATGTTTTCCAACTTCATCATCTGTCATATAGTATTTTCCGCAAACTTTACATACCGCTCGTTCTTCCCAGATATCCTCATCCCATGCTTCATGGACGCACTCTTTATGATGAACAGTTTCATATACTTCCTGCCACTCATGGGTATGGACAGGCTTCGGGTCTTCCGCAATGGGATCCGTAAACTTATCTTTATACTCGTATCCGCATACGGTGCAGGTATGGAGCGTGTAGCCTTTTGCAGTTTTTGTAGGTGCTACTACGCTGTCTTTGTATTTGTGGCCGTTTGCTTTGATCGGCTTTGTGTAGCTGTCTCCGCAGCTGCAGGTGTAGGTTTTTACGCCTTCCTTGGTGCAAGTCGGTTCTTTGGTGACCTTTGAAGTGTATTTATGTTCGTGCTTTGGCTTGGGGTCTTCCTTCGGATTCGGATCCTCTTTAGGATCCGGTTCTTCCTTTGGCGGATTTTCCGGATTATCAGGTGTGTCTGGATTATCAGGGTTCTCCGGATTAACGGGCGTATCCGGGTTTTCCGGCTGGTCAGGGCTCTCTGGATCAATAGGCTGGTCCGGGTTTTCGGGATTTTCCGGCTGCTCCGGCTTGTTCAGCTCCTCCAGGTACTCGGTAAGCTCTTTTGGTGCTTCACCTTCCCAGTTTCCGTCCGCGTCTTTGGTAAGCATAATAACAAAATCTCTATCTCCAACCTTTACATGGACTTCTGCCGCCTCTTCTGAAACGTGCGCGTCGCCCACTTCATATTTTGGTGCCTTGTCGCCTGTAACGGTTTTCGCAAGGATTTCTTCGCTTCCTTTTACCGCAGCTTCCTGCTGCTTTCCGTCCGTATTCAGTTTTTTCCGGGAGCAGCCCCAAAGCGCGGCAATCAGTGCCGCAGCCAGGGCAAAAGCCAGTATCTGCCTGATTTTGTTTTTCAAAATATTCCCCTTGTTTTATCTGCTGCAGTTTTCTCTAATGCCTTCTATATAATAATTCCGCGGCAGTGGTCGATCTCGTGCTGGATGATCTCGGCGGTAAAGCCGCTGTACGTTTTCCGGCAGAGCCGAAAGCTCATATCCTGATACTCCACCGTAATAGTTTCAAAGCGTTTGGTTTTCCGCACGCCGGAAAGCGACAGGCAGCCCTCCTCCGCTTCGTATTCGCCGGAAGACTGCACGATCTGCGGATTGAACATCAGACTGTACTCCGTACCGTCCAAAAAGGCGATGATGCACTTGCCCACGCCGATCATGTTGGCGGCCATACCCACGCAGCCTTCTGCGTGAGCCTGCAGGGTTTCCAGAAGATCCAGCGCCGCAGGCAGGTCCGCAGGACCCGCGGGAGCAGACTTTTGTCCCAGGGAAAATACATCTTTGTTGATTTTTCTTACCATAATATACCTCTGCCGCCGCAAAGCGTCCGTGTGCGGCGCCGCGCCGCGTGTTCTTCGTACACGGGCTGCGCGTTATACGTATTCCCGGTCGGTGCAGATGCGCCAGAGCGCATAGAAAATCTGACCCACCCGGCCATCCTTGGGATCTACGAAAAATTCTTTTGTACTGCCATCCTTCAGGGTAAAGAACAGCCGGGTTGCCCGGAATAAGGACAGCTTGGTAATGTCCTCCCAGCGGAAAACCTGGCTGCCGGGCTGCTCCGCCGGATCTGCGGCTGCCTCGCCGGATGCCGGAACCGAATTTACGCCGGGCTGCTCCGCCGGAGCTGCACCCGCTGCGTCCTTTGCCTCCACCTCCAACCGGTCGCCGTAGATATGAATGCGGTCGATGGTGCAGATGGGCTCTGCGGTCTGCGCTTTCAGCTCTGCCGCGTGCTCGTGCAGATAGACTTTCTGCCAGCGGCACCAGTCCAGAATGGTGGGAAAGCCCTTGCCGGGCAGTACGCCGGGTGTTTTTCCGGAAGCTGCCGTGCTGCCGGGATTCGGACCGTCCGCAGCCGCGCTGCCGGAAATCTCCTCCAGATAGCCCTCCGCAGTGTAGCGCCACGCCGCGCCGCATTCACAGAAAAGCCGGTCTTCCAGGGTCTTCATGTGACCCACCCGGCCGCAGCAGGGGCAGGTATAGACCGAAGCTTCCAGGCCCTCCGCCAGCTTCTTGCCGGTGTATTTCCAATGCCGCTTTTCCTGCTCGTCGTAGGCGTTCACGTAAAGATCCCGGCGGATCAGCGCCAGAATTTCATCCACGCTCATGGCGTCCAGCTGCCGGCGGGAGTATTCTCCCACCACGTGACCGTACACGGGACCCCGCTTTTTGTACTTTGCCCAGCGGGGCTTGCGGAAAAAGCCGCCCACGATGGAAAAGGTAATCAGCGCGCCGGTGCTTTCCTTGACCAGCTCCGCGGTGCGCCGGGAAATAAAGCCGCTTTCGCCGTCCCAGGTGGTGTTGCCCTCGGGATACATGGCCACGGACACGCCCGCCGCAAGGTTTTCCTTTACCGCGGTAATAACGTTGTCTGCCGGTGCGCCCTTATAGCGGGGAATCGGTCCCGCCAGGAAGCGCACGAAAAAGCCGCCAAAGCCCCGCATAATGTTGGCGGAGGCCACAAAGCGCATGTGCCTCCGGGTGGTGATTACCGCCAGAAAGGGGTCCATCTCCATGGAATGGTTGGACAGCAGCAAAAAAGTGTCCGCTTCGGGCTTATAAACCGTATGCCGGTACTGCAGAATCAGACGAAAAAGCCACCCGAAAAGAATCCGGGTGACTGTATAGAATGTTTTTTGAACTTTCAGTCCTTTAGATGGGTTATCCATTATTTTTTCTTCTTAAATATAAACGATCTGAAAAGAAATACGTTCAGCACCACAAAGGCGGCAACCAGCAGGGCCAGCATTTTCAAGGTCACAGACAGATCCATGGCGTTTGTGGTAACCTCGCCCGCCACCAAAAGCAGCGGGAAGCCCAGAATAATCGCCGGGAAGTTCTGATATACCAGATTGTCGGAGGCCGGTGTCTTCAGATTGGGGTCCGCCTCGCGCAGCAGCACCATGCCCGTGCTGGCCGTGCCGGTCAGCATGCCGAAGAAGGCAAAGAACTGGGCGTGTTCATACTTGGGGAAGAGCTTGTGGCAGATGAATCTTACGTAGAAGAAGGTTGCCACCGCGCCAACCGCAGCCAGAATCAGAATGGTGCCGATGTAATTTGCAATCAGGTCGATCTGAATGGCGCAGATGCCTGCCACGATCATCAGGTCGAAAGCAAAGCCGGAAATTCGGTTCAGCAGATATACGTTGGTATAATCGTGGTGCAGCAGCCCCATCTTTTTCAGTCCGTTCATGACCGCCTTCACAATGACTGCGGAAAGCACGCCGAAAATAAAGTTGAAGCCGAAAATGGTTCCGATCAGACCGCCGGCCAGATTGCCGATCACATACATCATGCCGTAGGCCATGCAGTAGCACAGCAGAACCAGCGCCACCTGCATGGACAGCTTATCCACGGATTCGTTCATGGGCACTTCGTTCTTTCCCTGCACCTCTTCCATAGACACGCCGAAGCCGGAATCCACGTTGCTTGCCAGCTTGCCGGTCTTTCTTAAGCGGTTCAGGTAAATCACGCCGAAGATGGAGGCTACCAAAAAGCCCAGCGCTGCCAGGGAAAGTCCCATGTTGGCGTAGGCTCCGCCGCCCACGGCAGCGTCAAAATTCTTGCCGATATTCAGCGCCTGTCCGGTGCCCTGCCCGTAGCCGAAGCACAGCAGAATGCCGGAGCCGGGAGCAAGACCCTCGATGCCCTTTGAGGCAATGATGGTAATGGTTATGCCCAGAATGGCCTGAATTAAATAGTTTACGATGGTGGTGACCCCGGAGTTGAGAACCTCCGTGGACCGTTCCTTCGAGGACTTGCTTTCCGACGGACGCAGGGTCATGGCCACGAAGCCGATGCCCAGGCAGTGGAAAGTCAGGGCCTCCAGGGTGCTGATGCCGCTGCCGTCTACAGAGAAGACATTCAGGTTAAAAAGGTATTCTCCTTTGGTGTAAAAACAGATGGTGGAGATGACCAGCAGAATACATCCGCCCAGCACGGAGTTGGGGATCAGGCTCTTTTTAAAGAACCGGGTCTTGATAACATTTGCCACGATAAGGCTTACAAACAGTACGCCTACCAGCAGGATGCCGCGCCATACAGAAGCATCGTAAAAGTTTACACTAACATAAGTGCTCATTTTTCTTCCTTCCTATTATATAGATTGCCCCCTGTTTCCGGTCTTTCCCGGACGCCGCTCTCCTTTCTCCGAATACCCCTTATATTATTGTTACTTTTTCTTCGGAACCAGCTTTTCCTGACCGCCCATATACGGACGCAGCGATGCCGGAATGGCAATGCTTCCGTCTTCCTGCAGGTTGTTTTCCAGGAATGCAATCAGCATTCTGGGCGGAGCAACCACGGTGTTGTTCAGGGTGTGGGGGAAGTAATTGCCGTTTTCCTTGTCGCGGACCCGGATGCCCAGTCTTCTGGCCTGTGCGTCGCCCAGGTTGCTGCAGGAGCCTACTTCGAAGTACTTCTTCTGACGGGGAGACCAGGCCTCTACGTCCAGAGACTTCACCTTCAGGTCTGCCAGGTCGCCGGAGCAGCATTCCAGAGTTCTTACCGGAATGTCCAGGGTGCGGAAGAATTCCACGGTGAACTGCCAGAGCTTTTCAAACCACATGGGAGAGTCCTCCGGCTCGCAGATGACCACCATTTCCTGCTTTTCGAACTGATGGATGCGGTAAACGCCTCTTTCCTCAATGCCGTGGGCGCCGACTTCCTTGCGGAAGCAGGGGCTGTAGGAGGTCAGGGTCTGGGGCAGCTCCGGCTTATCCAGAATCTGTCCGATAAAGCGGCCTACCATGGAGTGCTCGGAGGTTCCGATCAGGTACAGGTCTTCGCCCTCGATCTTATACATCATGTTTTCCATTTCGGTAAAGCTCATAACGCCCTTTACCACGTCGCCGTGAATCATGAACGGCGGAATAAAATAGGTAAAGCCCTTGCCGATCATAAAGTCCCGGGCATAGCTTAAAATGCCGGAGTGCAGGCGGGCAATGTCTCCCTTCAGATAGTAGAATCCGTTGCCGGAGGTTCTGCGGGCCGCGTCGATATCGATGCCGTCCAGGCTTTCCATAATGTCGGTGTGATACGGAACCTCGTAGGGCGGAACCACCGGGTCACCGAACTTTTCGATTTCCTGGTTGCAGGAATCGTCCGGACCGATGGGCACGGAAGGATCGATAATGTTGGGGATGACCATCATGCGCTTGGTCAGCTCTGCCTGAGATTCTTCTTCCTGCTTTTCCAGCGCTTCCAGCTCATCGGCGATTTCCGCCACCTTCTTCTTGGCTTCCTCGGCCTTGTCCTTTTCGCCGGCCTTCATATATTTTCCGATTTCTCTGGATACATCGTTGCGGATTTTGCGCAGCTCGTCGCCCCGGGTCTTGGCGGCTCTGAGCTTTTCATCCAGGGCAATTACTTCGTCTACCAGCGGCAGCTTCTCGTCCTGGAACTTCTTTTTGATGTTTTCCTTTACGATTTCCGGGTTGTTTCTTACAAACTTAATGTCCAGCATTTCCTATCTCCTTGCTTAACCTTATATAATCCTCCACGCTCAGGTTTTCCGGTCTGAGCCGGGGGTCTATGCCTGCTTTGTTCAATATATCTTCTATCTTTCCTTTGTCCAGCCCGCAGAAACCGGTCAGAGTATTGGAAAGGGTTTTTCTTCTTTGTACAAAGGCTGTCTTTACCAGCGCAAAGAACTTTTCTTCTTCGCCGGGGTCGAGAGGCCTTTCTTTTTTCCGCTCCAGCACCACCACCGCAGAGTCCACCTTCGGCACCGGGTCGAAATACTCCGCCGGTACGTCCAGCACCTTTCTGCAATTGCAATAATACTGAAGCGATATAGATAGCACGCCGTAGTCCTTGCAGCCCGGGGGCGACACGATGCGATCCGCCACTTCCTTCTGCACCATGGCCGTCAGGTTCTCCGCCGGCACATTCTGCTCCAGAATGCCCAGCAATATGGGCGTGGTGATGTAGTAGGGCAGATTGCCCACGATGCGAAGAGGGCCGCCTGCCCTGCTCCAGTCGAACTTGAGGATGTCTTCGTGCACAATCTCCACGTTGGGGTGCAGGGCAAACTTGGTGCGCAGAATGGGAATCAGCCGGTCGTCCAGCTCCACGGCAATCACCTTGCCTGCCCGCTCCGCCAGATAATCCGTCAGAGCGCCCAGGCCCGGTCCGATTTCCACCACGGTATCTGCCGGTCCCGCGCCGCTGGCCGCCGCAATGGCCTCCAGCACCCCGGCATCCTGCAGAAAGTTCTGTCCTAAGGATTTTTTCGTTTTAAAACCGTTATTGCCCATCGCTTTCCCGCACAACATAAAGCACTTCGTTGGGGTAAACCATCCGAAGCTGCGATCTTGCCTCGCTCTCGATATATTCCGGGCTGGTGACCCGTTCCAGGGTGGATTCCAGCTCCGTGATTTTCCCCTGCAACGCATCCAGGTTTTCCTGGGCTCTGGATTTTTCCGCAGTCAGTTCCCGGATCTGCATCCACTGGCGGCCGAACAGCAGCATCATTACCACCACCAGAATCACAGCCGCAATCAGGCCCTTTTTCAGAACCGTACTGCGCCGCTCCGCAGCGGCAGCCGCCCGGATTTCCGCCTGTCTTTTTTTCTCCAACAGCTCTTTGCGCTTTTCTCTGCGCTCCTGCTGGAGGGCAGACTGGTCCGCGGAAAGAATGCTGTCGGTTACAATATCTCTTTGCATCCTTCGTATCCTCTCGGCGGGAGAGCCCGGCGCACCGGACCCTCCCTGCCGCGTTGTTTTAGTTGGTGTAGTTATCGAAATATCCGGAAATCCAGATAATCGGGGTGCCCTTGTCTCCGGAGCCGGAGGTCAGGTCGCACAGAGAGCCCAGCAGGTCGGTCAGACGCCGGGGTGTGGTTCCCTCGGAGGCCATTTTTCCTACCAGGTTGGCATCCTTTTCCTTGATGGCGTTCTTGATTGCTTTCTTCAGCCTGTCGCCCTGCAGGTTTGCGTAATCGTTGTCCGCCAGGAACTTTAACTTCAGCTCGTTGGGCTGGCCTTTCAGGCCTGCGGTGTACGCCGGGGAAACTACCGGGTCCGCCAGCTCCCAGACCTTTCCTACCGGGTCCTTAAAGGCGCCGTCGCCGTAGATCATTACCTCTACGTTCTTGCCGGATGCCGCCTTCAGCTTGGCTGCAATGCCGTCCACGATGGGCTGGCAGTCTCTGGGGAAGAGCTTTACGGTTTCTTCGGTGGCCTTGTTGGTGCCCAGAAGACCGTATTTTTCGTTATAGCCGGAACCGTTTACGGAAGCGGTCAGAATGTCGTCCATACCCAGCACGATTTCCGCGCCCGCCGCTTTTAAAAGCCGCTTGGAGCGTTCTCTGGTGTGAATATCGCAGGTAATTACATTCTTTGTGTAAGCCAGCACCGCTCTGCAGTCGTTGGCAAAAATAACTTCCGCTTCTGCGCCTTCGCCGGTGATAATGTCCTTGTAATACTGAATGTAATCCACGCCGGTGAATCTGTGCTTTTCATAGCCGAAGAGTTCTCTCCACTTGGCTTCGGTCAGCACGTCGGTGTAGGGGTTGACCCCTGCCGCATCCATCTGTTCCTCGGAAATCAGGTGATTGCCGACTTCGTCGGACGGATAGCTGAGCATTACCGTAATCTTCTTTGCGCCTTTGGCCATGCCCCGCAGTACGATGGCAAAGCGGTTTCTGGACAGAATGGGCAGAATTACGGCAAATTCGCCGGACGGAATCTTGGCTTTTACGTCGGCAGCAATCTGCTCCACTGTGGCATAGTTGCCCTGGGCTCTGGCCACCACAGACTCGGTTACCGCGACCACGTCACGGTCCTTAATCTCGATGCCCTCCTCCCGGGAAGCCTTTAAAATACTCTCGGCTACGATTTCTACGATATCGTCTCCGGTCTTAATGATTGGAGCTCTTACGCCCCTGGAAATTGTACCTATACATCTTTCCATTGTTTTTCTTTTCCCTCCTTGAGAAAAATATATTTGAATTTATTTTTTACGGTAATACGCTGTCAGGGTTGATGGGCACGCCCTTGTAGCGCACCTCGAAGTGCAGGTGGGAGCCGGTGGAACGGCCCGTGTTGCCCACCAATGCAATGTTCTTGCCTTGATATATCTTTTCACCTTCTTCCACCAGCAGCTTGCTGCAGTGGCCGTAGATGGTTTCGTATAGTCCGCCGTGATCGATTTTGACCATATAGCCGTAGCCGGAAGCCCAGCCCGCAAAGGTAACCACGCCGCCGTCTGCGGCATAAATCTTGGTCCCCTCCGGACAGGCGTAGTCGTTGCCCTTATGCACCTCGGAAACGCCGGAAACACCGTAGCGCTCTCCGAAGTAGGCGGACCGGATGTACTTGCTCTTCAGCGGGAAGATAAAGGTACCCGTTCCGCTTCTGGCGGGAATGGGCTTGGTACCCTTGTAATATACCGCGTTGATCGGATTGGAGATGCGGGTGGTGGAGACGATGGTACGCTTCTGCTCCTCGCCGTTGACCCGGGCGACCTCCGCCACGATCCGGTCTACGCCTTCCACGCCGGCAGTAATCAGTTCCTTCTCGTCTGCGTACATCTTGGAGTTGTCCACAAACTCATCCTCGAAGGCCACCTTTTCTTCGTAAGTGGCGGTTTCCACGGTATAGACGTGCACCAGCGGATGGGCTTCCTCGTCTTCTGCCAAAGGCTTTACGGAGCCGGTGGTAAGGTAGCGGAAGGCATCCTCTGCATTCCAGATATCACCCAGCAGCGCGTTTTCCACCTCCGTGGTAACGCTTTCCTGGAAGTTCACCACGTTGTATTCCACACCCTCCGCCTTCTGGGCATAGGTGTTTTTGATCCGTTCTATCAGATTCTCCGCTGCGGGAGCATTGTTCATGTATACGGTTTTTCTGCCGTCCACGCAGACCACGTAGGCCTCCGCCTGCAGATCCTGCATGTAGGTCAGCGTATTGAGAATCTCATCGGGGGTGTCCACATCCATCCGGAAGCCGTACACCTTGGTAAACACGATATCTCTTTCCACGTCGATATTGACGTTGGCGCCGGTTGCCTTGGAGAGCTTGTCTCCCAGAACCTCTATGGTGCGGTACACGTCCTGCTTGCTCTTGGCCGTTCCCAGCTTCCTGCCGTAATAGCTGTAGTCGTAGGCGGAAACCGAACTGGTAATAATCAGGATTACCGCCGCCACGCTGATCACCGACGAGAAGTACAGGAACAGCTTGCGCTTGTTCTGCTCCACGGCAAAACGGATATCCCAGATGACGTCCCACAAAAACAGGCCGAAACTGCCTGCGTAATATGCGATTTTAATAAAAATATCCGCGATAAAAAGAATAATGTCTACAAAATCCCGGCCCAGCTGACACAAAAACTCCCAGAGGGTGTCCGCCGCATCATCGAAGGACTGGCAGACCGGCTGCCACGCATCCCGGAACACGTCCTGCCGCAGCGCCGCCGCCTGTTCGCAGGTGACGTAATCCCGGCCCCGCAGATCATTGCGCACCGCAGAAAGACCCTTGGATAAACGGTAGGTCCGGTGAATAAAGCTCTCCTTGCGATGAGGCTTTACCGCGGTTTTCTGCAAAGACGCCCGGGCTTCGTAGATGTTCTTCAGCGCCTCGTTTTCCTCGCCGGAGCTTTCCTTCGAGGCCGTGCCGCTTCTCCGCCGGGTATTGTTTTTGCGGAATTCCTCCCGCTCCCTGCGAAGCTTTTCCGACTCCTGCTGCAGCTGCTCTTCAAAGGCCTGATCGTCGGCAATATCATCCAGCTTTTTCAGGCTCTTTTCCGCAGTTCTGCGGATATCGCTTTTCGCCCAAATCTGCCGCAAAGATTCCGTATTATTCTTTTTTTCTTTGGATTTCTTATCCTCGAAAAAACTGCTCATTTATTCTTCCTGTAGTATCTGCTGCATTGCTTCTCTGTAACAGCCGCAATTGCCGCCGTCTTCGGTAATTCCCGTGTCCCTGCATTTACTGCAGCTGTAAATGGGGTCCAGTGCTGCGGCGGAATAGCCTGCCCCCACCAGAAGCCGGGTCTTTTCCGCAAGCAGCGCCTCCTGCTTTTTCTTCGCATCCGAAAGAGACTGCTTTCCCGCGGAGCCCATCAGCATATAGCGGGAAATCTGGAAGCCGCACTCCCGGATTTGTTCGGAAATCTCCTGCAGCCGGGGAATTTCCGCAAATATCTCCGTCCGCAGCGCCTCGCTCTTTCGGCCGTTCCGCGCCCGGATCTTTTCGTAAATCTCCTCCATGGAATGGAAACTGCGGGGCGGCTCCTGTTCTGCTGTTTTTTCCTCTTTGGAGGCCTTTAATATCGTATGAATGTAGTTCAGGTTGGGGCTGTTGATGCCGGTGGTCTTGCTGCAGGCGGCCAGCACCTGGTCCGGGGTGCATTCCAGCTCGTCCAGCCAGGAATCCATCAGCTTCTTTTCCGGCACGGACGGCGCCCGATTAAAGCCCAATTCCCGGAACACCTTTTTGTAAAAGTCGTAGCGCCGGTCGTTCTCGGCCAGGTATTCCTCTACCTGCTCCGGCGTGGTAAATCCCTTGTCCTTCCAATCGAACAGCACCTTTTTCACGTAGGCGCAGCGATTGCTTTTCCGGTTGGAAATACAATACTTGTAGGCCATCAGGATCACGTCCGGGTCGATGCCGTAGTCGGAGATCCAGCTTGCCACCGTCTCCGGTTCTCTGGATTCCAGAAGCCGGCCGGCCGCAGATTCGATGCTCCGCAGCAGATCCGAAAGCCGCTTGTCCGACAGCTTGGCCGCCATGCCCGGATTCTTCTTCCGGTTGACGCTTTCGCCGCCGAAGGCCTGCTCCTTGATGTTCAGAAGCACCAGGTCTTCTTCCCCCGGCGTACCGGTGCTGCGGCGGGCCACAATGCCCTGGGCTTCCCAATAGTCCCAGGCGTCCGCCACCGCTTCCGCCGTAAGTCCCAGATTCTTTGCCAGCACCCCGTTGTCTGCGGGCTGGTTCAGCTGGGCGTACATCAGCGCCAGAAGATAAACCTTTACGTAGTCCCCCGGAGCCGCCTTGGCGTACTCCGCAATAAAAAGGTTATCCACCGCCGTATCGAATAACAGATAGTTTTGTATTTCCTCTTTTTTAAATCCCATTACATTGCCCCTTCAGGCAGATTGGCAAACACATCTTCTTTCTGAAGATCTGCAAATTTCTGAAAACGCGGCATCCAGGTCAGTTTTACCGTACCGGTTTCGCCCTGGCGCTGCTTGGCGATAATAATTTCGGCGATATTGTCCTTGGGCGTATCGTCCTTGCGGTAATAGTCCTCCCGGTGGATAAACATTACCACGTCGGCGTCCTGCTCGATGGAGCCGGAGTCTCTCAGGTCGGAAAGCTGAGGCCGCTTGTTGCTCTCGTCCCGCTTTACAGTGGTTCTGGAAACCTGAGAAAGCACGATCAGCGGACATTCCATTTCTCTGGCCAGCTGCTTTAAGTAGCGGGTCATCATGGAAACTTCGTTGACCCGGTTCTCGGACCGGCCGTCGGAGCTCATAATTTGCAGATAGTCAATGATGATCAGGTCCAGCTTCTTTTCCGCGTTCATGCGGCGGCACTTGTTGCGCACCTCCATAACGGAGATGCCCGGGGTGGCGTCGATGATCAGTTCCGCGTCCTGGAAGCGGTCAATGGCTTCGTGTACGCTTTCCCAGTCCTCGTCGGAAAGATCGCCCCGCTGCAGCTTTTTGCTGTCCACCCGGCTCTGCATGGCCAGGAAACGCTGACCCACCGGCAGC
>JAZUKP010000009.1:0-23172 GCA_045643345.1 Anaerovoracaceae bacterium
CTTCCTAAGCCCGCTTGGCCTCCGACTTCCACCACGGAACTGTCCTTGCCGCCGGAAATACCGACCACCGCGTTGCAGCCCTTGCCGTTTTCTTCAAAAAACTGCCGGATCCATGCCACGCAGTCGTTTTTTACTTTTACGGGATCAAACATTTCATCCTCCTATATTACGTTGATCTGGCAGCACTTCATGGTATCCAGCGCCGCCTTGTGCGTTTCCGGGGTAACGCCGGCACAGCAGGCGGAATCCACGGTAATCTCGATTTCCGGAAAAGCTGCCTTTAAAATCAGGGCATTGCTTACCACGCAGATGTCGGTGCACAGACCGATCATTTCAATTGCAAAGTCTTCTTCGCCCACAGCCTGACGGATCAGATCCGGCAGTGTCAGGCTTCCGAAGGACAGCTTTTCCACGCAGGTGTATTCTTTTCCTTCCAAAGCCTCCGCAATGCAGCGGTCCAGCTGCCAGCCCGGGGTATCTTTCACGCAGTGCAGTACCGGAAGCTTCCGGCCTTCGGAAGTCTCGAAATAGTTTTCGAAATGGGTATCGAAGGTGACGAAAAGAAGACCTTCAAAGCTCCGGATTTTCTCCGCCGCTGCGGGAATCATTGCCCGCGCCTCCGGGGTTCCCAGAGAACCGTCCACAAAATCCTTCTGCATATCCACGATAACCAAAACTTTTTTCACGGGAGCTTCCTCCTTTAAAAATGCCGCACCTTGTGATATTATTCTTTATTGTATATCATACATGAACAACAGGAACTTTTCACTATGAAAAAAGCCACAAAAAAGACAAAAAGTTTAAGCATTTTCACTCCTTCCGGGGCAGTTTTTCTGATTTTTGCCCTGGGGGTTCTTCTTTTTGTGGGTCCGGAGCTTTTCGGAGGCAAGGCAAAATGCCTGGTCATCAGCGAAATTCTCACGGAAAATACCTCCGCTGCGGCGGATGTCCGGGGCAATTTCTCCGATTGCATAGAAATCTCCAACAAATCTACGAAAACCGTCAATTTAAAAGGCATCGGATTAACCGACAAGGACGGAAAAGCCCGGTATATCTTTCCCGACACAAAACTGGACGGCGGCGAAGCGCTTCTGGTCTTCTGCGGCAGCGACCTTCCCTTTTCTCTGAAAAGCGAGGGGGAAACCGTAAGACTTTTGAGCAGAACGGGAAAAACCGTTTCCGAAGTGACCACGGTGCGCACCAAGGACAACCAGTCGCTGGCGCTGATCGACGGAGAATACCGGGTAACCGATCAGATTTCTCCGGGCTTTCCCAACACTGAAGACGGCATCGCAAGATATACCCTCTCACGGATGGCGGAAAATCCCGCATTGGTAATCAGCGAATTCATCCCCAAGAACTATTCTATTCTGGCGGGCTGCGCCCAGCTGGTGGAAATACAGAATATTTCCGGCGAAGCGGTCAATCTCTCCGGCTGCGGAATTTCCGACACTACGGAGAATCTGAAGCGCTTTCCCCTGCCGGAAAAGACCCTCGCTCCAGGAGAAGTAATGCTCTTTTCCTTCGGCACGGAAGATGCCGACGCACCTTTCCGTTTCTCCGACACGGAATCCGTGTATCTCACCGATAAGTCCGGAAAAATATGTTCCGAAATCTCGGCGGCAGCGGAACCGGACACTTCCATTGTACGACTGGAGGACGAAGGCTACGCTGTTTCCGACGCCCCCACACCGGGACTGCCCAATACCGAAGAAAACGAAAAGAACTTCGTACCGTCCAAAATGACGGCAGAGGTATATATTTCAGAGGTTCTGTCCTCCAATAAAAAATATCTGACCGGTCCCGACGGCGAGCATTACGACATCGTGGAGATCGGCAGCCGCTCCGCCTCCTCCGTAGACCTTTCCGAATGGTACCTCAGCGACGATCCGGACAATCTGACCAAGGCGCAGCTTTACGGCACCCTTCCCGCAGGAGGATATAAGGTATTCCTCTGTTCCAAAAACGAGACCCAGGCGCCGGCAGGCTATGAAATTCTGCCGCTGGCCCTTTCCGCCGACGGGGATGCGCTGATTTTAAGCAAGCAGAACGTACCTCAGGACGGGCTGGGCATTCCCGCCCTTTCCGACAACCAGTCCTACGGACTGAGCGACGACGGAAAACTGGCAGTTTTAAGCAGTGTAACGCTGGGCAGCAAAAACGCCGCGGCAGCAAAAAACGCAGCCATGCCTTCGGCCAATTACAGCGGCGGAGTCTACAACAGCATCGACAAGCTGCTGGTAGAGCTTTCCGGGGAAGGCACCATACACTACACCACGGACTGCACTATTCCCACGGCGAGTTCCAAGGTCTACACAGGTCCCATCGAGCTGACCAAAACCGGCGTCATCCGGGCCCGCTGCTATCAGGACGGCTGCAGTCCTTCGGAAGTGTTCACTGCCACTTATATCATCAACGAAAATCACAGTCTGGAGGTAGCCTGCCTGGTCAGCGAGCCTCACGGACTTTTCTCCGAAAGCGCCGGCATCTTTGCTTACGGTCCGGGCGCTTCGGACGTTCAGCCCTACAAGGGCGCCAACTTCTGGAAAGGCTGGGAAAGAGAAAGCGTGGTCAGCTTTTACCCCAAGGAGGGCGACGGTTTCCAGGCTCCCTGCGGCATCACCATTTTCGGCGGCATGTCCAAGGCCTTCGACCAGCGCTCCGTTGCGGTGCATTTCCGCAGCAAATACGGTCTTTCCAAGCTGGAATACCCCCTTTTCGGCGAGGAAAGTCTGGAGGAATACGATGACTTCGTATTCCGCTCCTCGGGCCAGGACGTTTTCCACGCCCACATGCGGGATGCCCTGATCACCTCCCTGTTCGACGATATGCTGGACAACACCCTGGTGCAGAATTACCGGCCGGTAGTGCTTTACATCAACGGACAGTACTGGGGCGTTTATTACATCCGGGAAAAAATCAACACGAAGTTCGTAGGCGGTCACGTAAACGCAGACCCGGATTCCATCATCATCAATTTCCAGAAGGGGTCGGGAAGCCCCAGCTGGTGGCCCATCGTTACCTGGGCCCGCTCCCACGACATGAGCAAAAAAGAAAATCTGGAATACATCGAATCCAAGGTAAACATCGAAAGCTACGTAAATTACCTGATTGCGGAAATATACTGCGGCAATTTCGACATCGGCAACGTGCGCTTTTTCTCCACACCGGACTACGACAACGGACGCTGGAACTGGATTCTTTACGACGTGGACTGGGGACTTTACTATCCGGACCGGGACTCCGTTTACAAGCTGCTGTCAAACAATGCGGCCTACTCCCACGTGGCCTGCAACGATCTGGTGCGGGAACTGCTGAAAAACAAAGAATTTAAGGATTACTTCCTGACGGAATTTGCCCGCCAGCTCAACGAGGTGTGGAGTCCGGAAAACGTGAACCGGTACGTAGACGATCTCTATGCCCGGCTGCAGCCGGAAATGGAGCGGGAATGCAAGCGCTGGAACTGGTCCTACACCCACTGGGAAAACCAGGTGCAGCAGGTTCGGACCGTGGCCAACGGTACCGCATCCATGCTATACCCTTACATTAAAGACTATTTCAATCTGACCGACGCACAGATGAAGGCCTACGGCTTCCGTCAGTAAAGTGCGGAAAAATACAAAGAAAGGAGGGCTGCCATGCGGCTGAAAGCATATCTTTCCAAATATCTGTGGATCTTTCTGCTGGTTCTGCTGATTCCCAGCAGCCTTCTGATGATCCGTCACGACAAAAAAGATGCCCGGCCCATCGATACCGGAAAAGCGGAAGGCCTGGTGATCAATGAAGTCTGCGTGCGGAACGCGGGCATCATGACAGAATACGGCTGCGTAGATTACATCGAGCTGTACAATCCCACGGAAAAGATACTGGACCTGTCCGGCATCGGCCTGTCCGACTATCCCACCCAGGCAAGAGGTGTGTTTCCTGCGGGCACCTACCTGCAGCCCGGCGAAATTGCCCTGCTGCCCTGCAACTGCGAAATCGTTCCCTTCGGTTTAAAGGCAGGAGAAATACTGTCCGTCTTCGATACCGACGGCAGTCTGCTGTTTAAGTTGGACATTCCTTTTCTCGACAAGAATCAGGTTATTCTCTTTTCGGAGGGCGAATACAAGCTTTCCGACCAGGCTACTCCGGGCTTTTCCAACGATGCGGCGGGGCTTGCCGCCTACCGGGCTTCTCTGATGGCGGACTCTCCCTTCCGGATCAGCGAGCTCTGCGCCGCCAATAAAACCTTAATTCCCGGCGGAGACTGGATCGAGATCCAGAACCTTTCGGAAGAAAGCGTCTCCACTGCGGGTCTTTTCCTGACCGACGACTATTCCGATCTTTTCAAATATGCCCTGCCCGCCGAAAAAGCAGAGCCGGGTGCCTGCGTGCTCTGCGATATCAGCGCCGCCTTCGGGCTTTCCGCCGGTGAAACGGTTTATCTGGTTTACAACGGAAGTGTCGCGGACAGCCTGACCGTGCTGGACTGCGAATCCGACGTTACCCAGGGCACGGACGGACTGCTCAGTTCCCCCTCCCCCGGCTATCCCAACACGAAAGAAGGTTCATACGCCTACTTTTCCCACCGGAACGGCGTCATCCTCTCCGAGGCTATGAGCTGGAACCGCAGCTTCCTGAAGGGTCCCTTCGGCACCACCCACGATTATATCGAGCTGCAGAATCTTTCCGAGACCGACCTGGACCTTTCTCTGGTGCGGGTGGGAAAATCGGAAGCGAAAGAGAACTATTCCGTCGGCGAAGGCAGTCTTGCGCCGGGAGAATACTTCGTAATTCTCTGCGATAAAGACGGCAGCAATCTTCCTGCGGGTTATCCCGTGGTTCCCTTCGGCATCTCTTCCTCCGGAGATGAGATATATCTCTGGTACGACGGACAGCTGACGGACAAGCTGACCCTGCCGGCCCTGGCCGCAGACGAAGCCTACGGCAGAAGCAAAGATTTCGAGACCGGCATTCTGGCGGAAGCCAGCCCGGGAAAAACCAACGGAGGTTTAAGAGAATAATGGTCTGGAGACACGAAGAAAAATACATCCTGCCCCTGCCCGAGGTCACCGCGGTGCGGAGCAAAATCCAGAATCTGCTGGAAACGGACAAATTCCACCGGGACGGCCGTTACCTGATCGCCAGCATCTACTTCGACGATTACCGGTTCTCCGCCGTCCGGGAAAAGCTGGCGGGGCTTTCGGAGCATACCAAATACCGCATCCGCACCTACAACGGGGATAAATCCCGCATTATGCTGGAAAAAAAGATAAAAAAGGGTATTATGACCCAGAAGCTTTCGTCTATAATAGATGAGGAAACGTTTCTGGACATTATGTCCGGCGCACCGGACATCCGAGCGGACGAAACGGCCCGGCAGATTTATACCGAAATGCGGACAAAGGGCTTAAAGCCCGCCTGCCTGGTAAAATACGAAAGACAGGCCTTTACCCTGGAGACGCTGGATATCCGGGTCACCTTTGATTCGAAAATATCTTACCTGCCCCCGGAGGCAAAATACCTGCTCAATCCGGACATGCCCGGCGGCATTCCGGCCATCGCCCCCACCGACACGGTGATGGAGGTAAAATACAACCGATACATCCCCTACGATGTTCGCAAACTCACATCCGTATACGAAATGCAGTCATCCTTTTCCAAATATGCCGCCTGCATGCTGCAGAGCGGCCGCATCAGCAAAAACTAATCGGAGGTTTTCATGAGCTTTACAGATACCATAAAAAACGGCGTTCTCAGTTCCTATCAGGGAACCGTCAGTTTTACCCAGATTCTTTTCGCGCTGCTGGCATCCTTCGCCGCAGGAATATTGATTCTGCTGATTTACAAAGTCACCAGCGAATCGCCGGTGACAAACAAATCGTTTTTCCTGACTATTGTCATGACCTCCATGATCAGCGCCATGATTGTAACCACCATCACCTCCAATCTGGCCCTGTCCCTTGGTATGGTCGGCGCCCTGTCCATCGTCCGCTTTCGTACCGCCATCAAAAATCCGCTGGATACGGTCTATATGTTCTGGTCCGTGGCCGCAGGCATTACCGCCGGGGCCCAGGCCTATCTGCTGTGCATTTTCTCCTGCCTGGTGATCGGGCTGGTGGTATTTCTGTTCTGCCGCTTTACCGACGCAGGCGCGGGAGCCTATGTGCTGGTAATAAGAACCGATTCCAAAGAAGCCTTGTTCGAAGTGAAAAGGACTGTAAAGCACAGCCTCAAAAAGGCCAGCATAAGCTCCGAATCCTACAACAAATACGGCGCGGAGTGTGTCTTTGAGGTGCCGGGAGAAAAGGGACTGGATAACAAAGTAACGGAAATCAGCAGCCTGGCAGGTGTTACGGAAGTGACCCTGACCCAGTGCTCCAGCACCGCAATATAAGGACACTATACAAAAAATCGGCAGCAAAAGGCTGCCGGTTTTCGTTTTTGACCGTTTGAAATAGACGAATTCCCCGCACTTTGCCGAAAACAAGCCTTGTGCGGGGAATCAGGATCTCATTTTTCAGCAAATTCCCGCAATTTAACGTATTGTCATTCCCCTCACAAGGGTGAAAAACAAAGAAGTGCGGGGATATGAAATCAAACGAAACAGAAAATCATTCCCCGCACTTTAGCAAAAACAGACCTGGTGCGGGGAATGTCACATTTTTAATTCATCCCCTTACGGCAACGAATTCCCCGCACTCTCAATAAATTAACCGAAGTGCGGGGATTGAGGGGCTTGGTTTTCCCTTGCTTTATTTGCAGTTATTTCTTTTTGCCCGCAACTTTGCCCGAACTTTTCGGCCCGCTGTTTCCGGGCGGAATCAGGCAATGCTTCCGGTCATAGCCGATCAGATCCTCCCGGCCGGTTTTCAGCAGGGCTTCCTTCACCAGCTTGTAGTTTTCCGGCTTGCGGTACTGAATCAGTGCCCGCTGCATGACCTTTTCGTGATAGCTGTCCGGAATGTATACCGGTTCCATGGTCCGGGGGTCAACGCCTGTGTAGTACATGCAGGTGGAAATGGTGGAGGGCGTAGGATAAAAGTCCTGCACCTGCTCCGGCATGTAGCCCATGTCCCGGACGCTTTCCGCCAGAGCCACTGCATCTTTCAGGGTGGAACCCGGATGGGAAGAAATCAGGTAAGGTACCACGTACTGCTTTAATCCCAGCTTGTCGTTGGTCTCTTTGAACTTCCGGCAGAAAGCCTTGTAGACGCTCTTTTCCGGCTTGCCCATCAGGGGCAGCACGTTGTCGGAAACGTGCTCCGGCGCCACCCGCAGCTGACCGCTGACGTGGTATTTGCAGAGCTCCGTCACGAATTCGTCGCAGTTTTTGTCCGCCATTACGTAGTCGAAGCGGATGCCAGAGCGGATGAACACCTTCTTTACCTTCGGCAGCTTCCGCAGCTTGCGCAGCAAAGACAGATAGTCGCTGTGATCCACCTTCATATTGGGGCACACCCGGGGATAAAGGCACTGTTTGTCGGTGCACACCCCGTATTTCTGCTGCTTTTCGCAGGCCGGGCCCCGGAAGTCCGCCGTAGGACCGCCCACATCGTGAATGTAGCCCTTAAAGTCCTTTTCCTTGGTCATGGCTTCCGCCTCCCGCAGCAGGGACTCGTGGCTTCTCGCCTGCACTACCCTGCCCTCGTGGAAGTTCAGGGCGCAGAAGCTGCAGCCACCATAACAGCCCCGGTTGGAGGTAAGAGAAAACTTTACCTCTTTGATGGCGGGTACTCCGCCCAGGGCTTCGTAGGAAGGATGATAGGTATTCATGTAGGGAAGTTCGTACACGTCGTCCATCTCCTGCATGGTAAGGGGTCTCTGCGGCGGATTTTGGACGATATAACGCTTTTCTCCGTACTTTTCGACCAATACCTTTCCCGAGATGCTGTCCGTGTTCCGGCACTGGATTTGGAAACTCCGGGCATATTCCAGCTTATCCTTTTCCAGAGCTTCGTAGTCCGGCAGCTGCACCGCATCCGCCGGCAGAGCGTCGATTTCCCGGGTTTTGTACACGCTGCCCCGGACGTAAGTAATGTCCGACACCCCGATGCCTGCAGCCAGCGCGTCCGCCACCTCCACGATGGAAAGCTCCCCCATGCCGTAGAGCAGCAAGTCCGCCCCGCTGTCCAGCAGAACGGAACGCTTCAGCTTATCGGACCAGCAATCGTAATGGGCCAGCCGGCGCAGGCTGGCTTCGATGCCGCCGATGACCACCGGGCTGTCCTTGTACTTCTGTTTGATCAGGTTGCAGTACACCAATACCGCCCGGTCCGGCCGCTTGCCTGCCGCGCCGCCGGGAGTGAACGCGTCTTCGTGACGCTTCTTTTTGTTCACGGTGTAATGGTTCACCATGGAATCCATGTTGCCGGAGCTGACCAGAAAACCCAGGCGGGGCTGCCCGAAAACCGCAATGCTTTCCGGGTCGTGCCAGTCCGGCTGAGAGATGATGGCCACCCGGTAGCCCCGGGATTCCAGCACCCTGCTGATAATGGCCGGGCCGAAGGAGGAATGGTCCACGTAGGCATCGCCGATGACGTAGACGAAATCCGGCCGGTCCCAGCCGCGTTTTTTCATGTCTTCAATTGTGATGGGTAAAAAATCTTTCATAAGCAAGGGGCGCAGCTGCTTCCGCGCAGAAACAAAGAAGCGCTAAGCTTCTTCCGCCAGCAGTGCTTTCAGCTCCGCCATTCTTTTTTCATCTTCCTTTAACGCGCTGCAGCTTTCCGGATTCGCCTCGCCTTTGGCCAGCAGGTTTGCAAACTTCATGCAGTCGTGACCCGGGCACTTACCGCAGTTCAGATGGGGAAGAAGATCATAAATATCAAATACGTCTGCCATAATTCTCTCCGCAAATAAAAAAGTCTCTGCCGGTATTTTATCATTCCCGGCAGAGTCCTTCAAGGGTGACCCGCAGGCAGCAAAATATGATGTTTGAAAACCTCGGGACGCAGACCCTCCGGAAAAACTCCGCCGGCTTCACGCTAAGCCCGTCGACCGTGCTGCCCGGCGCTCTGAATCGCGCCGGTGCATCCCGGTCCTCCGGTCTTCTCTACCGGCTCCGAATTTTTCCTTCGGGCAGCTGCGTCACGGGGGATACTTTAAAATGCAGTTACAACTGCCGGCGGGTCTCCCTTGCTAATTGCTGACAATCTGATAATAGGATTTTGCAGTGGTCTTGTAAATCAGCGCATAGAACAGGGCAAAGGCGCCGAAGGCGATCACGTTCACCCGGATGGCAAAGCCCAGATTCGTCAGGTTGAAGAGCTGCAGGAGCTTCCACACCAAGGGGAAGGCAAAGGCCAGGTGGACCCCCGCCGCCAGCAGCGGTGCAAAGAACACGGACAGCACCTGGGAATTGATGTTTTTGCGGATATCCTCCCGGGTCATGCCAACCTTCTGCATGATCTCAAAGCGGCCCCGGTCTTCGTAGCCTTCCGAAATCTGCTTGTAGTAGATGATCATGGCCGCCGCAAAGATAAAGAGGATGGACAGTACGATTCCGATAAAGAACAGGCCGCCGTAGGTGGTCTTAAAATCGTCTTCGTCGTCTGCCCGGCAGCCGCTGTTGTAGCTGTAGCCGTTCAGGTCCCGGATCAGGGGAACCGACTCCAGAGAATACCGCATCTGCCCGAAGATTTCGGAGCACAGCTCCTTGGATACGCCGGTCAGGTTGTAGCCGTAGTAGAATCTGGGAGAAAGCAGGCTGTATCCGCCATAGTTCAGCTCCGCCAGCTGTTCCAGGCAGCTGTAGTCCGGCACGATAAAGCAGAGGGAAGGCACCATGGACACGTTGGCGTTTCCGGGGAAGAACACGTTCTCTGCCGTTCCGCGGATGTTCAGGACCCGTCCGTTCAGGTCGATACGGTCTCCGTTCCAGCTGCAGCGCAGAACGCTGCACAGGGCCTCGTCCGGGCCCAGCGTCAGCTGCTCTCCGGTCATGCGGGCGTAATCCGCCGTGCTCACAAAGTAGATGTCCCGCAGGTTGTCGAAGTTTGTCCAGCGGTCCGGATCCGGATCGTAGAGGAATCCCCCGTCGGTTTCCATGGCGGAAATCAGTGCGTAGCAGTAGGATTTTACTTCCGAAGGCTGCACCTGATATTCCCGGAACACCCCCTCGTAAGCCTCCGCCACCTGAATCGTCTTCTCGGGATCCAGGTTTTCCAGCTTGTTCACCGACACGGCAATTTCGTTATCCATGGGATGGTTGGCCTTAATAGCTTCTTCCTTGCCGAAATACAGGCTGGAGGTGGAGGTCAGCATAACCAGAACCATGGTGCTGAGAATACAGATGGAGGCCAGACCCGCCCCGTTGCGCTTCATGCGGTAGGCCATGGAGGACACTGACACGAAATGATTCTTTTGGTAGTAGTATTTTTTATTCTTTTTCAGGATGCCGCAGAGTGCCACGGAACCTGCCATAAACAGCAGATAGGTAGCCCCGATGACCATCAGCACCGCCACGAAGAACATGGTCAGGGCGGTCAGCGGCGTTTTAATGGTAACCGCGATCCAGTAGGCGGCGATTAAGACCACCGCACCCAGCAGGGCGGCGACCCAGTTGGCCTTGGGAGGCTTTTCCCCCTCCGCCTGCTTTTTCATCAGCTCCAGAGGCTTCGCCCGGGACACCTGCACCGCGGATTTTATCAGCAGGAACAGGAAAATGGCCCCGAAAATCAGAACGGTATAGAGAATCGCTTCCACAGGCACCGTAAAGCCGTAGTCCACATCGGCTTCCACGATGTTCAGCAGACCCAGCTCCGCGATTTTGGAAAAAGCGATGCCCAGCAGAAGTCCGCCAGCCAGACCTGCCGCGGCAATGTACACGGATTCCCAGCAGACGATGCGGCGGATGCTTTTTTTATCCATGCCCAGCACATTGTACAGACCGAATTCCTTGTAGCGGCTTTTCATCAGGAAGGAATTGGTGTAGGTCAGGAAAATCAGAGCAAAAACCGCCACCACGATTTTTCCCAGACTTAAAATCGCTTCCATGGTGCGGCCGCCGGCCATTTCCTTCAATGCACTGGAATAGCTGAGAAAATGCACGATGTAGAACATCATGACCATGCCCATGCAGCTGAGAATGTAGGGCATATACAGCCTGCGGTTCTTGGCGATGCCGGACCGGGCAAGCTTCGGAAAAATTCCTCGTTTCATCCGCGTTCACCTCCGGTTGCCAGCAGGGTCAGGGTATCGTTGATTTTCTGATACATCTGTTCGTCGGTGTCCCGGCCCCGGTAAATCTGATGGAATACCTCGCCGTCCTTGATAAAGAGCCCCCGGGAGGCCACGCTGGCCGCCTTCACGGAATGAGTCACCATCAGGATGGTCTGTCCCAGGGCGTTGATCTCCGCAAAGAGCCGCAGCAGTTCGTCGCTGGCCTTGGAATCCAGTGCGCCGGTGGGCTCGTCGGCAAAGGTGATGCGGGGCTCGGTAATCAGTGCCCGGGCCACCGCTGCTCGCTGCTTCTGTCCGCCGGAAACCTCGTAGGGATATTTTTTCAGCAGATCCGCAATGCCCAGACGCCCGGCGATGGACTGCAGCTTTGCGTTCATCTCCGTATAGTTTTTGCCTGCCAGCACCAGCGGCAGATAGATATTGTCCTCCAGAGAGAAGGTGTCCAGCAGGTTGAATTCCTGGAACACGAAGCCCAGATTGTCCCGGCGGAAGGCCGCCAGGGCGGATTCTTTAATAGCAGTGAGCGGCTTCCCCTCCAGCCGCACTGCGCCCGAAGTGGGCTTATCCAGCGCCACCAGAATATTCAGCAGCGTGGTTTTTCCGGAGCCGGATTCGCCCATAATGGCTACGAATTCTCCATCCTCCACGCTGAAATTCACATCGCGCAGCGCTTCCACCTGATTGCCCCCAAAGCGGGTGGAATAGATTTTTTTGAGATGATTTACTTCCAGTAAAGACATATTAAAATCCCCTTTCAACAAATTTCACCCATACTATAGCAAAAGCGGGAAACGCTGCGCCATCGCTCCGGCTTACATTTCCCGCCCTCAGGCTTACATTTTTGTAATATGTGCGGTTCCGCCCTTCGGCAGGACCGGCGCAGGCCGCTTATTCCGCCCGCTTCTGATATTGGGACAGATCCAGCAGAATGGCCGTACCCCTTCCCACCTCCGACTCCGCCGCAATGGCAATGCCCAGCTTGTCGCAGACCCGTTTGCACAGGTACAGACCGATGCCGCTGGCGTTTTTGTCGCTGCGTCCGTTGTAGCCGGTGTAGCCCCGCACGAAAATCCGGGGCAGATCCTCCGGCGCTATGCCCATGCCCGTGTCCTCCACGCAGAGCAGATCCGCAGACCGCATGTAGATGCGGATGCAGCCCTCTCTGGTGTATTTCAGGGCGTTGGACAGCAGCTGTTCCAGCACGAAGCTGAGCCACTTTTCGTCGGTGACGATGGTCTTTTCGATGGGTTCGTATTCCACGCGGAGTTTCCGCAGAATAAATTCCGGGGCAAATTTCTTGATGGCAGGCCGGATGATTTCGTCCAGATTCTTTTTGCGGAACACGTAGACCGCGGACTCCGAATCCAGACGCAGAAAGGCCAGCACCACCTCCACGTACTGCTCGATGCGCAGCAGCTCCGAACTGAGCCTGCGGGACAGCGGACTGTCCTCTTCCGCCAGCATCAGCTTCATTACCGCGATCGGCGTCTTGATCTGGTGTACCCAAACGGTGTAATAGTCCACCATCTCGCTGTATTTTGCAAAATCTCTGGAAGCAAGCTCCAGAATCTGGCTGCGCAGCTGCCCGATGATCTGCACATAGTCCGGGTCCGTAAAGTTGCCCGCCTCCGGAATGGCGTCCATCATGCCGGCACTCATGCGGCTGACCGCCTCCAGCTGCCGGCGCAGTTTTCTGCAGCGCAGAAAGTCCAGAAAAAGAAACAGCAGACCCGCCAGAAAACACAGCAGCGTGGGATAAAGCAGCAGTGCCGGGGGCACCCGGTACAGGGCAAACACCGCAAAAAAGACGGCGGCAAACAACAGGCTTGCCGCCACGGTCTTCTTTTTTGCATTCAGATATTCGAAAAATTCTTTCATTCCACAATATACCCGCTGCCGGGTTTGGTTTCGATAAAGCCGGTAAGCCCAACGCCGTCCAGCTTTTTGCGCAGGCGGCTCACGTTCACGGTCAGAGTATTTTCATCCACGAAGGAATCGGTTTCCCAGAGCCGCTCCATCAGCTTCTCCCGGCTGACGATCCTGCCCCTGTTTTCCATCAGGCAGAGCAGAATCCGGTATTCGTTCTTGGTCAGATCCACCCGGCTGCCGTTCACCGTCAGGCTGTTGTCTCCGGTGTTTAAAAAGGCGCCCCGATGGGACAGTACCGGCGCGGAAGGCGCAAAGTCGTAGCTGCGGCGCAGCAGCGCCATGAGCTTTGCCATCAGCACATTGCCGTCGAAGGGCTTGGCGATAAAATCATCTCCGCCCATGTTCATGGCCATAACGATATTCATATTGTCCGAAGCGGAAGAAAGAAAAACGATGGGCAGCTTGGAAATCTTCCGGATTTCGCTGCACCAGTGATAGCCGTTGTAAAAAGGCAGGCCGATGTCCATCAGCACGATGTGGGGCGCAAATTCCGCAAATTCCTCCGTGACCCGCCGGAAGTCCGAGCAGGTTTTTACTTCAAAATCCCAGCTGGAGGCCAGTCTTTCTATGCCGGAAGCCAGTCCGGCATCATCTTCCACAAGATAGAGTTTATACATTTATTCTTCGGTTTCCTTCATAGCGTCCAGGGTCTTCTGAAGCAGTACGTCCAGTTCCCAGCCCAGGTTTTCCGCACCCTGACGGATCACTTCCCGGGAACAGCCCGCCGCAAATTTCTTGTCCTTGAACTTCTTCTTTAAGGAAGAAAGCTCCATGTCTTTGCAGGATTTAGAGGGACGCATCAGGGCCGCCGCACCGATCAGTCCGGTGAGCTCGTCGCAGGCAAAGAGGATCTTTTCCATCACGTGCTCCGGCTGATACTTGCTTCCGGTCATGCCCCAGCCGTGGCAGCAAACGCCCCGGATTATGCTCTGGTCCAGCCCCAGCTCTTTCATCATTTCTTCCGCCTTTACGCAATGTTCCTCCGGATATTCTTCGAAATCCAGGTCATGCAGCATGCCTACCACCTGCCAGAATTCCACCCGCTCCGGATCAAACTCCCGGGCAAACACGCCCAGAACTGCGGACACGGTCTTGCCGTGGTGCACGTGGAACTCATCCTTGTTATGTTCCTTTAAAAGGGCTTCCGCTTCTTCGATATTTAAAAATTTACCCATAATATCCTCCCCTGCCCAGGCCTTCGCCGGGCTTTTTTTTCATTATACCCGCAAAGGGCTCCCCGGGGCAACCGCATTCGGAATAATCACCGTTTTCACACAATTCTATGATAAAATATTTAATAAAGGAGGACAAACAACATGACTCTGTTTGACTTTTTTACACCCAAGAGCGAAACCTATTTTCTTTACGACAACATTACGGTTCGCCAGGCCCTGGAGAAGTTCGATTACCACAAGTTTACCGTGGTGCCGCTGATCAGTCAGGACGGACAGTACATTACCTCCGTTTCCGAAGGCGACATTCTCCGCTGCATAAAAAATACCGCCGACTTCGATATCAAAGCGGCGGAAAATATACGAATTTCGGAAATCGAGAAGTATCGTGCCTACAAAGCCTGCAGCCACAATACCGACCTGAAGGACATCATTCGGATGGCCATGGATCAGAACTTCGTGCCCATCGTGGATGACCGCAATCTGTTCATCGGCATCGTCAAAAGAAAGGAGATCCTGACCGTATTGTACAATCAGGTGTTTACAGAGGCATGATGCAGCCCTTGTAGAATTCTTCGTAGCCATCTTTTCCCAGAACCTTTACCATGGTTCCTTCGGAAGGATTGCCTTCCTTCAGCATGCGCTCCTGAAAAGCCTTTAAGCCCGCCAGGCTGCGGGCATCCGCCGGGGCATCCTTTGCAATGGCAAGGTAGGCATTCAGGCTTTCTTTCACCATTTCGAAAAGCAGATTTTCATCTGCGTTTTCGCCGCCTTTGATTAAAGAGTCTTCCGTTCTTTCCCGGATATACCAGGCATCTTTTTCGGCGTAATCCGGAAGGCTTTGATATTTTTCCTTAATTTTTTTCAAAAGATCGAAATGCAGGTCTTTGCCCGTGCAATTGTAGTATTCCACGTAGGCAAGGGCCTTCTTTTTCATGGACATGGTGTCGATCAGAAGATAAGGGATCTCTTTTCCCGTGTTGGGGGTAAAGGAAAGGGTCTGCAGCTTCATGGCACCGCCCATGCCGTTGGTGTTCATTACCATCAGGTGACCCAGGTCTTCGATTTCGAAGCAGCTTACCGAAAACTTCATCATGGGAAGAAGCCTGGGATATTTCATGAATTTATATCGATCCGGTGCAATATCGATATATTTATTGTCTGTCAGGGTATGTACGTATTCGTTGATTCTTTGGGTAAGGTCCGCCATTTTTTGTCCTTTCATTACTGGTTCTTTATTTTTTCCGCCAGGTCCTCCAGGTATTCCCAGCGTTCCATTTTCTCCGTCAGCGCAAGCTCCAGCGCATCTTTTTCCGCAGACAGCTTCGAAAGCTTTTCGTAGTCTGTCAGGCAGTCCTCCATGGCTTTCTCGGCGGCAGCGATTTTCGCCTCCAGCTCCTCGATCTCTTCCTCGATATGGTCGTATTCCCGCTGCTCGTTGTAGGAGAATTTCAGTTTCTTTCCGCCGGAATTTCTGCCGTCCGTTTTGGGCGCGGCACTTTCCTTTTTCTCCGGCGCCTTCGCCGAAAGTTCTTCGTCCCGGGCATTCATGGCGTCGGAATAGCCGCCGATGTACTGGCGGATATTCCCGTCCTCTTCGAACAGGAAGGACTTCAGCGCCAGGCGGTCCAGGAAGTACCGGTCGTGAGAGACCAGGATCACGGCCCCCTGGAAATCGTCCAGATAGTCCTCCAGCACCGTCAGGGTTTCGATGTCCAGATCGTTGGTGGGCTCGTCCAGCAGCAGTACGTTGGGCGCCCGCAAAAGCACGCTCAGCAAGGCCAGCCGCCGCTTTTCGCCGCCGGACAGCCGTCCCACCTCCACGGAATGCATGTGCAGCGGAAACAGAAAGCGCTCCAGCATCTGGGAAGCGGAAATGTATCCCTCGGCAGTTTCGATGCCGTAGGCAATGTCCTCCACGTATTTAATCAGACGTTTTTCCGGATCCAGTTCCTCGGATTCCTGAGAGAAGTACCCGATTTTTACGGTTTCACCGATTTCTATGCTGCCGCAGTCCGGGGTTTCCTTGCCTGCCAGCAGCTTTAAAAGCGTGGTTTTGCCGCAGCCGTTGGGACCGATAATACCTACCCGGTCACTGCGCAGAATGTTGTAAGAAAAGTCCCTGATGACGGTCTTTCCGTCGAAACTTTTGCACAAACCGTCGATTTCGATAATCTTCTTGCCCAGCCGGGAACTGACGGAAACCAGTTCCATTTTCGGATTTTCAAAAGTCTGCTTTCCCGCCTCCAGCTCTTCAAAACGCTGGATTCGGCCCTTGGCCTTGGTGGTTCTGGCCGGCGCGGACCAGTGCATCCAGCGCAGCTCCTTCTTGTAGATGGCCGCCCGCTTTCGCTCCGTGGCCATGGCCATGGAAAGCCGCTCCGCCTTTAAGGCAATGTAAGCGTCGTAGTTGCCGGGATAAGAAACCAGCCGGCCTTTTTCGATTTCGCAGATGGTATTTGCCACCCGCTCCAGAAAATAGCGGTCGTGGGTAATCATCAGAATGGCGCCCTTGTATTCGCCCAGAAAATCTTCCAGCCATTCCACGATATCGCAGTCCATGTGGTTGGTAGGCTCGTCCAGAATCAGCAGATTGCTGTCCGCTGCCAGCGCCGCCGCCAACGCCACCTTCTTGCGCTGACCGCCGGAAAGGGTCCCAATTTTTACGGAAGTATCCCGGATGTGCAGCTTGGTCAGGTAGCTTTTGTATACGTATTCCTCCGCCTCCGGAAGATAGACCCGCATCTGTTCTTCCACGGTAAAATCTTCCCGGTATTCGGGATTCTGGGGAAGATATCCGATACGCAGCTGGGGCGAACGCAGAATTTCTCCGCCCTCCGCCTCCATAGCGCCGGCGATAATTTTCAGAAGCGTGGATTTTCCGCTGCCGTTGACCCCCACCAGCCCGATTTTATCGTTCTCGTGGATGATCAGGTTCACGTCCTCCAGCAGACTGACCTCCGAGTAGCTTTTTTTAATATTTCTTGCAGTAATCAGATCCAAAATCGCTGCATCCTTTCTATTTTATGCGAAGCATGCCCCCTCGGGGCGCAAATCCGACTTCTACGCTTCGGCAAAATCCGCCGCAATTTTCTGCATCAGCTCTTTCTTTAAATCTTCTGGGGCAAAGGACACCTGCACGGATGTCTCCAGGAAACTGCGGATTTCTTCTTTCGTCAGGGAAAATTCCTTCTGCAGCAGTTTGAATTCGTTTTTCAGTTCGGTACCCTCGATGGCCGGGTCATCCGTATTAATGGTAAGCGGAATGCCTGCCGTCATAAACTTGCGCAGGGGATACTCCGCCAGAGAAGCAAATGCCTGGGTCTGCAGATTGCTGGTGGGACAAAGCTCCAGAGGAACCTTCTTTTCCGCCAGTTCCTTTACCAGCGCCGGGTCGCTTTGGGAATGCACGCCGTGACCGATGCGCTTTGCCCCAAAGGAAAGAGCAGCCCGAACGCTTTCGGGACCGTCTGCCTCGCCGGCATGAATGATGCAGGGCACGCCCTGCTTTGCGGCTTCTTCGAAAATATCTTTATAATCCGCCGTGGGGAACAACGCCTCCGCACCGGCCAGATCCACGCAGACCACGCCCCTGCCCAGAAATTCCTTAGACACATCCACAGTTTCCAGATTGGCTGCCCGGTTGTCCGACCCCCGCATGCAGCACAGAATCAGGTTGGCGGGAATGGCCCCATCCTGCAGGCCTTTTATGACCGCCTGCACCACATCCTTCTGGGTCAGACCCTTTTCAGTCTGCAGCTGGGGCGCAAAGCGGATCTCCGCGTACATCACGCCCTGAGACTTGCATTCTGCCAGCAGCTGACGGATGGATGCGGTAATGGCCTCTTTGGTCATGAGCAGAGAGCAGGGAAAAGCAAATTTCTCCAAAAACTGGGTCAGGTCCCGGCAATCCGGCTCCACCATCATCATTTTCCGCAGTTCGTCCTCCGGCGGCAGCGCAATTTCCTGTATTTCCGCCAGTTTTTTTGCGTTTTCCAAAGAAATTGCCCCGTCCAGATGCAGATGCAGATCTACCAGACAATTCAGTTTATCGATACAAAAATCAGACAATTTTTCCTCTTTTCTCTATGCTTTTTCCTTTCCCGGACTCTGCCGGATTGCTTGTTTTTTTCTTGTATCATAGTCTATCCGGTGGATATTTACAAGCAGATGAAAAACAAATATAACGGGCGAAAATCCCTCCGGGAAAACTCCGCCGGCTTCACGATAAGCCTTTTTCGGGTTCTGCTCTGCGCTTTCAAAATACGCGCATCGCAGGCCCCTCAAAAGTCTTCTCTACCGGCTCCGAATTTTCCCTTCGGGTGATTTTTCGCCCGTTATTATCTTTTCTATCTGCAGATTTTAATCCCCCCAAAGGGGCAGAGTAACAAATTACGCTCCAGCCATCCGATCCCGGTAAATCGCCCAAAACATAAATCCGGGCATAATCTCCGGAAGGATACTGTTCCATGGCATTCATCTCCGGATCCTCGTAGGCATCGCCTAAATAATAGGTCACATAAAAGGCCGCAAATTCTTTCGCGTCCTGCAAAATCACCGCATCCTCCACGCGGGTCATAGGGAATACTTCCTCGTAAGAAAGAATTTCCTCCTTGGGAATGTACGCAAGGGAGAGAATTTCCATGGGCCGGATGTGGTCGTGTGACAGGCCGGAGTCCGCCGCACACAGTATCCGGTAATAGTAATCCGAGATAATATCCGCCGGATTGTTTTTCAGATTGAGCTGAGGAAGATTTTCCGAAAAATCGAATTTTTCCCGGGATGCATACTTTGCCAGCAGCTGTTCTTCGTCGGCAAGCTCACTGCCGGAAAAATACTGCAGTCCGTTATACACAAAAAGCTTCCCCTGCTTGATTACCGGCGTTCCGGAAGAATAGATTTCAGAGTTGCCCGCGGGGAAGAGTACTATTTCCGGGGATTCTCCCTGCCGGTCCCAGTCGTAATCAAAGACCCCGCGATTCTCCAGGCGACAGGTTCTGACCTGATCCTCCCGGGACAGCTCGCAGACTGCAACCGAGCGGGAAATGATACCGAAGCCCAGATCCGCGGAAAAACAGAGCTCCGCCTTTCCGTCTCCGGTCACATCATAAAAGAAGGCCTCCTGCACGAAACCTTTCGGATCCACAGTGCAAAGTTCGCGGCCGTTTTTCCGCACCAGAATGCTGTCCAAAGGGCCGCCGCCCCAAACAATTTCCACCGTGACCCCGGGCAGCGACGGGTCGGATATTACCGCGGAACCGTCTCCTTCCGTCCGATCACGCGAGATGTCGTAATCGCTTGCGGTTTCGGGCATTTTCGGACTTGTCAGAAGGCAGACCGAAAGCACAGCACACAGAACCACCGATGCCGTCACCACCCAGAACGCGGGCTTTTTGTAATTCATAATACTGCGAATTCTTCCCTTTACATTGCCTTCGCCGAAAGCCACCGGACAGGAGCGAATCATGGTCCGCCGAATGCTGCACTTCAGCAGAATTCCGGAGTATTCCTGCCGTTCTTCCTCGCAAAAACCCGCAATCACTTTTTCATCGCAGGCAGTCTCTATATCCCGGCAAAGGAGAATATACCCCAGCCAAAGGACCGGATTAAACCAGTAAACCGACAGCAGCAGAAAACCCAGAGGCTTCCACAGATAGTCCTTTCTCTGAATGTGCGCCCTTTCATGCGCCAGAATGCAGGCTGTTTCCCGTTCCTGCAAGCCGCAGGGAAGATATATCACCGGATGAATAATCCCAAGAAGAAACGGCGTGTCAATCCATTCACTCTGCTTTACATTTTCTTCTACGAAAAATGCAGACGAAAGTCGATGTTTCAGCCGGAGTGTACTGACGGCCGCATAACAAAACATCAAAAGCACCCCGATCAGCCAGATAACGCCGAACAGCTGCCATACCGACCTGACAGACTCTGTCCCGGAAGAAATCGTCACAGAAACCGGTTCCGGGAAAATCGGATTGTTGATGATGGAAATCACCGGTGCATTGGGACTGTTCCCGGAAAAGGACGCGATTTCTTCGGGCAGCATTACGCCGCTGCTGGGAATCAGACTGAAAATACTCTCGATGCGCAGCGGAAAAATCAGCCGAAGCCCCACAATGCCCCACAGGGCGCAGGCGTACTTCTTCGGCATTTTTCGAAACAAGGTTTTTACCAGAAGCACCGCCAAAACAATCCATGCTGCGGCAATACTGATATTCAGCAGAGTATGGAATACCGGATTCAGCCGGGTCAAAAAAATCTTCATCTATACCTCCTTATGGATAATACGCTCAATTTCACGAATGTCTTCTTCGGAAAGCATCTGTTTTTTCGCAAAAGCGGCAATAAAGGCAGGCAGAGAATTTTCGAAGGTTTTCTGAATCATTTCATCCATTTCCGCAGCCTGCACTTCTTCTTTGCTGACCAGCGACGTAACAACGGATCCTTCGTTCTTAACCACGCCCCGCTCGGCCAGGCGATGAATTACGGTATAGGTGGTGGTTCGGCTCCAACCCAGCTGCGCCGCACAAAGCTTTGCCAACTGAGATTTGCTGACAGGCTCATTCTTCCAAAGAATCAGACAAAACCGATATTCGCTTTCAAAAACTTTCGGGGTATCCATTTAGTCCTCCTTGTTGTCTAACACATTAGTCAAATATAGTCTAACGAATTAGACACCTTCTGTCAAGACCCTGCCCAACAAAAAAAACGTGTGAAAAACGATTTCTCGTCTTCACACGTCCATTCTGTTTTTTTGCAATTACTTCATGGCGTCGGTCCAGTAGTTCTGCTGATAAATATCGGTGAACTGGTAGTTTGCCAGGGTCTTGTAGTCGGAGATACTGACGTCGCCCAGGAAGAGTCCGTCCTTTACGATCAGCTTTTCGCCCAGCTGATATGTGTTCCGGAAGTTGCCTTCGTAGTCGTAGAAATCGCAGACAAACTGAAGTTCGTCTCCCGGATTCAGGCCGGAGAAGCTCTTGGCCAGAACTGCGGTATCGGTGTAGTCGAAGCAGGCACCGATCACTTCCATGCCCGCGTCATCCATCTTTACCATCAGGTTGGCCAGCTGTCCGTTGTAGAGCACCGGAATTCTGCCGGTGGAGATGACTTCTTCGCCGCTTACCTGGCTGCTGATATAGTAGTACGGAACTACCTGCCAGTGCTCCTTGTCCGCAGAAGCCGCAATCCAGGTCAGGTCGCTCTGCTTTAAGAGGTTTCCTTCTTTATCGATTTCGTAGATGTTGTCCTTGCCCAGGTCGATGTAGCCGGTGCCGTCATCCACGAAGACGTTCAGCTGCAGGTCGGTGACCAGCTTCCACTGATCCTCGGTCAGCTTGATCTTTCCATCCTTCCAGCTCAAATCTGCGTCAAAATGATTCTGTGCCACATAATTTGCAAGGCTCTTTCCGTAGCCGCCGAAGCCGCTGCCGTAATCCGAGGTGCCGAACAGCCAGTCCAGACCGCTGCCGTAGAATTCAGAATAATTGGAAGTGGTCTGCTGCTGGGGCTCCTGCTGCAGTCCGCCGTTCATGAACAGTTCCAGCAGTTCGTAAATCGCGTCTGCAGAACCCTGCTGAGAGTAATAAGAATCTCCGCTGTAGGATTCGAAGCTCTGATAAGGATTATGGGTACCGCCGCTGGCGATCTGACCGCTGGCCTGATAGGTGGCAAAATCCTTGATGCAGGCACCGTAGTCGGAATCCATATCCATGTTCTTGTAGGTTCCCAGAACCGTGCTTACGTACTGGTTGGAACGATACGGGAAGAAAATGGACAGACCGTAGCTGTTGGTCATATCGGAAGAAGTATTGTTGTATTTGATGCAGCTTAAAAGTGCTTCCTTCAGTTCCTTGGCTTCATTCGTTTTCAGTTTGGATGCAAAATCCACCAAGTCTACCATATCCACCTTGGAGCTGGCGCCGAAATCTCTGGAGCCTGCTCTTGCGCTGGCCACGGTCTTGTACTGGCCGTCTGCGATCAGCTGAGATGCACTCTTTGCAAAGGCGGAAAGCTTTGCGGGAACCGTTGCCTGCAGTTCTGCCAGGTCTACCACGGACAGGGTTGCGGACTGCCGCGGGGTGTCTTTTCTGCACTGAGAAACAAAGCTGTCGATAATGCTCTTGCCGATTTCCACGGTGGACAGAGAAGTGTTCTTGCCCACGGCGTTCAGCCATGTGGTGTAATACCAGCCGATGCCCGGCTCGGATTCTTCGGAAGCAATCATGTAGTCCGCATGCTCGGAAAGCATCATGGCAGTTTCCGTGGTTGCCATCAGACAGGCGTCGAAACCAACAAAGTCGAACTTTACGTCCGCTTCGGTAAGGGCCTCGTCGATTTCATCCAGAGTCATGGAACCTGCGCTGGGGAATTTTTCGTCATAGCCGTAGCCGCTGACGGTGCCGCCGCCGTGGTCCCAGAGAATCAGGGCGTAACGGTTGGCTTCGTAGTTATCCTCGCAGAATTCGATGAAGCTTTCCAGGTTGTCCGGGTTCACCATGGTGGAGTTTCCTGCGTTATCGGTCAGGCATTCGAAATTGTTCTTGCGGCCGTCACCGTACACACGGAAGATTTCGTTTACCTTGGTGCTGATCCCGTTTACGTGCCACTTCTTGCAGCCGCCGGTAAATACAATGACCCGCACGTTGTCTCCGTAGCTTGCGGAAACCATTTCATTCAGATCGTAGGTAGCCATGGACCCCTGAGATTCCAGGTCGGTACCGCACATATATACCATAACGGTAATGGTGTCCTTGTTGTTTCCCAGAATCTTGGTGTACTTGGGACGGATCTTGGCTGTCTGGGCCTGGGACTCCGCCGCCTCCGGCACTACGATTTCCACGTTGCTGGGTTCCGCCCACTGGGAGCTGTAAACCGAGGACGCGGGATGGTAATATTCTTTGTC
>JAZUKP010000010.1:0-13350 GCA_045643345.1 Anaerovoracaceae bacterium
CGCAGTCCGCCGGTACCGAATTCCAGCTCCTTGTAGAAGCGGTCTTCGATTTCTTTTTCGTCGGTCAGATTTTCCAGCTCCAGCCGGTCCGCTTCGTCAAAGAAGGGGTCGGTTTTCCAGAGCTCGTAAGCTTCTCTGTAATTCATCCTATTTTCTCCCTAAAAGAGCAAACATGTTGGATTTGTAAGCTTCTACGCCGGGCTGATTGAAGGGGTTCACGCCTTCCATCAGTGCGGAAATGCCGCAGGCGCATTCGAAGAAGAAAATCAGCTGACCCAGGCTGTCTTCGTCCTGGCGTTCAGCCCGTACTTCCAGGCAGGGCACGCCGCCGTCGATGTGAGCTTTTTTTACGCCGTCCCGGGCTGCATTGTAAATCTCGCGGTAATCCTTACCGGCCAGGTAGTTCAGTCCGTCCGCGTTGTCAGCGGTTTCCGGAACCGGCAGCTTCAGATCTACGTTTTCAAAGCTGAACAGGGTTTCGAAGAGCATCCGTTCACCTTCCTGAATATACTGACCCATGGAGTGCAGGTCTGCGGTATAGACGCAGGTGGAGGGGTAGATGCCCTTGCCTTCCTTGCCTTCGGATTCGCCGTAAAGCTGCTTCCACCATTCGCCGAAGAAACGTACGCTTTCGGAGGGGCAGGAGAAGACTTCCGCCTTTTTGCCGCTGTTGTACAGTGCCTGGCGATGGGCTGCGTAGATCATGGCCGGGTTGCTTTCTTCCTCTGCAAGGCAGACTCCCTTTGCTTTTGCTGCGCCTTGCAGGATTTTGTCGGTATCGATGCCGGCGGCTGCCAGGGGCAGAAGTCCCACGGCAGTGAGCACGCTGTAGCGTCCGCCCACGTCGTCAGGAACCACGAAGGTCTCGTAGCCTTCCTGATCGGCCAGGCCCTTCAGGGCGCCTCTTGCCTTGTCGGTGGTTGCCACGATGCGCTTGGCGGCTTCTTCTCTGCCGCAGCTTTCTTCCAGATACGCCTTGAAAATACGGAAGGCCACGGCCGGCTCCAGAGTGGTGCCGGATTTGGAGATTACGTTTACGTAGAGCTTCTTTCCCCGGACCAGTTCCAGCACCTGCAGCGCGTCTGCCGCGTTGATGCCGTTGCCCAGGAAGTAAACCTTGGGTCCTTTTCTCCGGGTTTCGTTGAATCTCTGGGAGAGAATGAATTCCAGGGCCGCACGGGCACCCAGATAGGATCCGCCGATGCCGATGACCACCAGGGCCTCCGCATCTTCAAAAATCTTTTTGCCGCAGGCTTTCACCCGGGCGTATTCTTCGGACTGAATGTATTCCGGCAGCTGCAGCCAGCCCAGGAAATCGTTACCCTTGCAGGAACCGTCCTTCAGGCTTGCCAGTGCCTTTTTTGCGCTTTCATAATCCGGCTGAATGCCGAATGTTTCTGTTCCGTTTGTAATTACCTGAATCATTAAAACCACTCCTTTGCTGCATAATCCAGAAGGGCCGGACCGTCTCCGTTGAGTTCGATGCCGGTGTATCCGTCCTGAGTAACCAGGAAGCGGATAGGCTGTCCGTTGCGCAGCAGGGCCAGGTCGTTGGCCATAATATAATCCATGTCATTTTTTTTGCAGAGATTGGTTGCAACCTCCAGCAGATGTTCCTTCGTTACGTTCTCCAGCAGTTTGCAGCCGATGAGGGTTGCGTCGGGGAACCATTTGCGCAGATTTGCGATGATCTTGGTGGTCAGGGTCAGCTTTACGGTCAGATTCGGCTCGTAGGAGCTGATCTTGCTGGAGTTATCCACCCGGTAATCACCCTTTTCCATGATGGCCATCAGGTCGTCGTAAATCTCTTTGCGGAGCTTGTCCGGCTTAAAGAGCGTGGACAGTCTGCCTTCGTTGGCACCGTAATCTACTCTCTCTACAACGTAATCTGCCAGTTTTTCCGCCAGTTCTTCCATACGGAAGGTAAATTCCGGCTTGTAATCGCCTACTGCAGAAGCGTGGATAATCGTGTCGTAATGATTGACTGCCTCTGCCTCCAGGGCATCGTACATATCCTGGGTGGTTTCGATGGCCACGGTTTTCAGATTGGGATTGTCCTTGATTTCTGCGTAATATTGGGTAAGGAGCACACTGTTGGTAACAACGATGGTTACCTGATCGCCCTGAGCCAGTGCGGTTTTCGCCAGACTGATGGTGAGGGACCCGGTGGACATATTGGTGATTTTCATGACCTCGTCCACATATTCGTTTGTGGGACCTCCTGTTAAAAGTATGTGTTTCATTTTTCCTCCTGTGGTATACTATATATCAATTTATTATAGCATTTTTTATGCAGGGAGAGAATAATGAGAATTGTTGCCGCAACGAAAAATAAAGGAAAAATGGAAGAAATCCGGGCTATGCTCAAGGACAGTGAAGTGGAGCTGATTTCCTGGGAAGAGGCCGGTTTAGGAGATATGGAAATTGAGGAAAACGGTGCCAGCTGTGAGGAAAACTCCTGGATTAAGGCAAGCACCGTGTGCCGCATGACCGGGGAACCTGCCATGGCAGACGATACCGGACTGTTTGTGGATGCGCTGGATGGGGCGCCCGGAATTTTTGCCGCCCGCTATGCGGGAGAACACTGCACCGAAAAGGACAATCGGGTGAAGATGCTGGCGGCCCTGAAGGGTGTACCCTTCGAAAAGCGCACCGCCACCTTCGTAACGGTGATGACCGTGGTTTATCCGGACGGCAGCAAGGTGGTTGCCAGAGGAGAATGTCCCGGCTATATCGCAGAGGCGGAATCCGGGGAACGGGGCTTCGGCTACGACTCCATTTTTATTCCCAAGGACTCCGACAAAACGTTTGCGGAGCTTCCGCTGGAGTACAAAAACAGCATCAGTCATCGCCACCTGGCTTTACAGAAACTGGCCGAATTGATATAATTTTTAGGTAAGAGACTACTTTTTCAGGGATAGAAAGATATAAGGGATATGAAGAAACTTTTAAGTATTTTATTGGCGCTGAGTCTGATTCTTTGCTCCTTCGGAGTCTGTTTTGCAGCCACCGTGGACAAAAAGATGTGGACGGATACTTATCTGGTCATGGATCTGCAGACCGGAGAACTGCTGGCGTCCGAAAATGAAAAAGAAAAGAGGTTTCCTGCCAGCACCACCAAGATGGTTACTGCGCTGGTCGTGATGGATGCGGTGGAAAAAGGTCAGCTGAAGCTGTCCGATGTGCTGGAAACGGACGAGGATACCGCCGCCACGGAGGGCAGTAAGTTCGGGCTGAAGGCGGGAGAAACCATTACGGTGGAGGATGCACTGAATATTATGCTGGTGCTTTCCGCCAACGATATTGCAATGCTGCTGTCTAAGGCTGTGGCCGGTACAGTGGATGCTTTTGTGCTGCAGATGAACCAGAAAGCGGAAGCCCTGGGCTGCACCGACACCCATTTTACTTCCCCCCACGGACTCCATGACGAGGATCATTACACCACTGCGTGGGATTTGTCCGTCATCGCCCGGGAACTGGTGAAAAACGAATATCTTGCCTCCGTGGTAAGCCAGTCGGAATACAACTATGCCGCTACCAACAAACGGGACGCAGGCAGTGTGAAAACCTCCAATCTGCTGATGAACGGAGACCTCTCCATCTATGTGGGCAACGAAAGACGCACCACGAAATACGAAGGCGCGGAAGTGATCGGCATCAAGACCGGAACCACACCGGAGGCGGGCGGCTGCCTGGTGGCTGCTGCGAAAAAGGACGGAACCACCATTCTGACCATCGTTCTGAAATCCGGTACCGGCACGGCTCTGGAGCGTTACGCGGATACCCAGCAGCTGCTGGATTGGGCCTTTGCGCATTACCGCACCGTGGATTATCTGGAAAAGAACGTGTCCGTGGGAACCGTCAAGGTAAAGCACGGCGTGTTCAACAAGGTGAACGCCGTCGTCAGTCAGGACGTGTACGTGACCCTGCCTACAGAGGCTTCGGAGTCTGTGCTGACCCAGGCCGTGGAACTGGACAAGGCTGTAAAAGCGCCTTTTGAAGCGGGTACGGAGCTGGGAAAAGTGCATGTTTATAAGGCGGGAGAGGAAATTGCCGCCTATCCGGTGGTAGCGGAGAAGGCCGTGGAAAAGGGCGGGATTCTGTCCGTATTCGGTATTGAAGACGCCACTGCCGCTAAAATATTCAAAACCATAAAGACTGTTTTACTCGTACTTCTGGTGCTCTTTGCCGCACTTATGGTGCTTCGTGCTTACAACAAGCGCAAAGCCAGACTGAGAAAGGCCGCCAAGGCCCGCAGAAAGGCGGAACTGGAGCGTCAGCGCCGGGAAGCCTGGGAGCAGGAATACGAAAAACGCTACGATTACGATTCTTATCCGGAATTCAATGACCCGAACGATCCTCAATAGGGCCTCTTTCCGGAAACTATACAGATGTTCGACATACAGGAAGAACTGAAAAAACTGCCCGACAGCCCCGGCGTGTATCTGCACAAGGACGAGTTCGGGCAAATTATTTATGTAGGCAAGGCGATCTCGTTAAAGAAAAGGGTCCGCCAGTATTTTCAGTCGCCCAAAAACCAGACCCCCAAGACCCGGGAGCTGGTAAAGCACATCGCGGAATTTGAGTACATCAATGCGGGCTCCGAAATGGAAGCCCTGGTGCTGGAGTGCAATCTGATCAAAAAGTACCAGCCCAAGTACAACATCCTGCTGCGGGACGACAAAACCTACCCCTATATCCGGGTGACTCTGGGCGAGGAGTTCCCCCGGGTTTTGAAATGCCGGAAAGTGTCCAACGATAAGTCCAGGTATTTCGGACCCTTTGCCAGCGACTGGGCTACCAACAAAATCATCGACCTGCTCAACGACGTGTGCTGCCTGAAGCGCTGCTCCGCCGTAAAATTCGATAAAAACTTCAAGCCCTGCCTGAACTATCACATTCACCAGTGCAAGGGCGTGTGCCGGGGCGACGTATCCCGGGAAGAATACATGCAGTCCGTGGAAATGGCCATGGAATTTCTGCAGGGCAAGGATAAACAGATCCGCCGGATGCTGACGGACAAAATGAACGCCGCCTCGGAGGGAATGCGCTTCGAAGATGCGGCGGTCTACCGGGACTATCTCTACGCCATGGACACCATCGCGGAAAAACAGCGGGTGGTGCTCTCCAAACCGGAAAATCTGGACATCGTACTGCCGGTTTCCGGCCTTTCCGGCGTGCATGCGCTGCTCTTTACCGTGCGGGACGGCAGGCTTTCCGGCCGGGAAAGTTTCTTCCTGGGAGACGACGGCGGCGAGAGTCCGGAGGAACTGATTTCCGAATTTATCAAGCAGTACTATTTTGCCAACGTCATGATCCCCAAAGAAATTCTGCTCTCCTCCCTTCCGGTGGACAGCGAGCTGCTTGCGGACTGGCTTTCCGGGCAGCGGGGCAGCAGGGTCACCATTGCGGTACCGGAGCGGGGCGAGAAAAAAGCCCTGATGGACGTGGTAAAAAAGGATGCCTTTATGATGCTTTCCGACATCGACGCCCGCACCCAGCGGCAGACGGAGAAGGAAGACGCGGTGCGGCAGGGCCTGATTGCGGTCTTCGGCCAGGAGCTGGGCAGCCGGATCCACCGGGTGGAAAGCTACGATATTTCCAACATCAACGGCATGGACAGCGTGGGCGGCATGGTGGTTTTCGAGGACGGCAAACCCCTGCGCAAGGATTACCGCCGCTTTAAAATCAAGACGGTGGAGGGGGCAGACGATACCGGCTCTCTGACGGAGGTTCTGTTCCGCAGATTCTCCAGGGCCAAGGCGGGCGATCCCGGTTTTTCCACCTTGCCGGACATCATCTTTATGGACGGCGGCGCCGGTCAGGTGCACGCGGCGCAGGATGTGCTGTCGGCTCTGAAGCTGGACGTTCCGGTGGCGGGCATGGTGAAGGACGACAAGCACCGCACCCGGGCACTGCTCTGGGAGGAAAAAGAGACGCCTCTGAAGGGTCACTCGGAGCTTTTTGCCTACTGCGGGGCCATCCAGGAGGAAGTACACCGTTTTGCCATCGATTATCACCGCAGCCTGCGGGGCAAGGCCCTGAGCCGCTCCGTGCTGGACGAGATCGAGGGCATCGGAGAAAAGAGGAAAACTGCATTGCTGGCCAGATTCGGCAGTGTGGAAAATATTAAAAAAGCTTCCGCATACGAAATTGCACAGACCGACGGCTTTACCATGAAGGCGGCGGAGAGTGTGGAAGCCTACTTCAGCAGAGAAAGAAAAGAGGAATAGTATGTTTGATTCGTATTTTGAACCGCTCCCCAATCTGCAGGCCTATCTGCAGAGAATCGGCATGGAAAACGAACCGGTGGAACTCAGCAAAGCGTATGTTGACAAACTGATCGTTGCCCATCTGGACCGCATTCCCTTCGAAAACCTGGACGTTTGGGACGGTCACAAAACTCCCAGCCTTCGTACGCCGGACCTGTTCGACAAACTGGTGCTGCACAAGCGCGGCGGCTACTGCTTTGAACAGAACGGACTGCTTTATGCGGTGCTTACCGCTCTGGGCTTTGAATGCTACACCACAGGTATGCGCATTCTGCGGGCCACCAGCACGGACATTCCTACCATCGCACACAGATCCGTCATCTGCATCATCGACGGCAAAAAGCATCTCTGCGACGTGGGCTACGGCGGTATGGCCATCTGCGAAGCGGTTCCCTTCGATGCCCCGGCGACAGACAACGGCTATCATTTCGAGTTCGAAGGAGACTATACTTTCTTCTGCAAGGACTGCGAAGGCGAGCACAAGCGGGTCTTCATGTTCATCGATACGCCGCTGACCACCAAGGACTTCGAAATCTACAACTACTTTATTTCCGAGCCGGAAAAGGCGGGCATGAAGCGCATGCCCATGATCACAAGAGTTGTGAACGGCGGCAGAATCCAGTACGTGGGCGGTAAGCTTTCCACCACGGACATCAACAGCAAAAACGTACAGCTGATCCGGGAGATCTCCGACAAAAAAGAACTGCAGCAGGTGCTGGAAGAAATGTTCGGAATTGAATATCACTTCGAAAGCTAACAGCGAATAAATTCAATCCCCCCTGGGGCTTGCGGGGGGATTTTTTATTGCATAAAATGGGTTTTAGAAAGAGATACATGCATGTTTGAATTCGAAAGCGGCCGGATTTATGCGCTTCTGGGCAGCGGAAGCCGGACTCTGGTCCAAGATGTAAAAATAAAGATCGAAAGCGGAAAAAGTCTGGCCCTGATTGGCGAGACCGGTTCCGGCAAAACCATGACGGCCCTGGCCATTCTGGGGCTGCTTCCCGCCAACGTACGGCAGGAGGGGGAGCGTTTTGCCGCGGATTTCGGCCGGACGGCAGGCAAAGACCTGGTCTACATTCCCCAGAGCGGTTCGGATTATCTGAATCCCTCCCGCAGCGTAAAGAACCAGATGTTCGACACTTTGAAAATGCTGGGCGTACCGGCTTCGGCGCGGCAGAAGACCGCGGAGGAAAAGCTGGGTCTGGCGGGGCTGGAGCATCCTGCGGAAGTGATGGACAAATATCCCTTCCAGCTGTCCGGGGGTATGGCCCAGCGGGTCACCATTGCGCTGGCAGCCTGCAGCGACCCCGGTCTGGTGATTGCGGATGAACCCACCAACGGTCTGGACAACGAAGCCAAAAAGGAATTCATCGGTCTTCTGGACCGGATTTTCCCCAAAGCCGCCAAGCTGGTCATTACCCACGATATGTACGTGGCCCGACTCTGCAGCGAGGTATTGGTGCTGCGCAATGGCCGCACGGAAGAACAGGGACCCGCGGAAGAGGTCCTGCAGCATCCCGGGAGCGCTTATACCAGGGCGCTGCTGGGCGCTCTGGTGGAAAACGGAATGCAGGTTTCCGAAAAACAGTAAATGATATTTGAAGCAAAGGATTTAAAAAAGTCTTTCGAGGGAAAGACCATACTGGACGGGGCGTCCTTCCGGGTGAACGAGGGCGAGATTGTGGGCATTTACGGGGCTTCGGGCCTGGGCAAGTCCACCATCGCCAAGATTATCTCCGGGGTGCTTCCCCCGGACGGCGGCAGCTGGACGGATCTGGGCTTAAAGCTGCAGATGATCTACCAGCAGCCCTACGGCGCTCTGGATCCCCGGCAGACCGTGGAGCAGAGCTTTGCGGAGCTGATCCGCTACCACAAGCTGGCGGAAGGGAAAGAAAACGTCCGGAAGCTGACGTTGGAAAGCCTGGCTCAGGTGAATCTGGGACCGGAGATCCTCAGTCATAAGCCGGCCCGCATTTCCGGCGGCGAGGCCCAGCGGGTGTCCATCGCCCGGGCGCTGCTCTTTGAACCGAAGCTTCTGATTCTGGACGAAGCCACCTCCATGCTGGATGTGCTTACCCAGGCGGAGGTGCTGGGTCTGGTGAAAAAATGCATCACCGAAAAGGGAGGAGCGGTCCTCCTGATCAGTCACGATGCCGAGCTGGTGCATTACCTCTGCGGCAGAGTGTATGTTTTAGAAGATTTTGTCTTAAGGGAGTATTATAAATGAAAAAGGGTATTACAGTAATTCTGGTACTGACTCTGGTGCTGAGTCTCTGCGGCTGCGGCACAAAAGAAAAGAAACTGGGTCAGATTGTGATCGGAACGAGTTCCGTCATCGAATCCGGCGAATACGGAGAGTATAATTTTGACATGCTGGCATCGGGCGTTTCCCGTCCCGCCATTGTGCGCCAGGAAACCGACGGGCAGTTTTACGGCCAGATTGCGGACTGGAGCACGGAGGATTCCAGGACCTGGACCTTTACGGTATTGGACGGCATCCGGTGGTCCGACGGCAGCGCTGTCAGTGCAAAGGATATAGAAGCGGGTCTTGCATCCGAAGACAAGCTGAAGGATTATGAAAGCTGCACGCTTTCCGAAGACGGCAGAAGCCTGACTATCGTTCTGCCGGAACCCAACGTCCGCTTTCTTTCCGAAATGACGTATATAAGACCTCTGCCTTCCGCACCGGGGGCTGCTGCCAATCTGTCCTGCGGTCCCTTCGTGCCGGAAGAATTCAGCAGAGATGCGGGAACCATTACCTTCGTTCCCAACGAATATTACCCGGAGGTAAAGAATCTGAAGGCGGAAAGGATCATTTTTCAGCTCTTTTCCAACGAGGATACCATGTACATGGCCCTGCAGAGCGGCGACATCGATATGGTGTGGAACTACTCTGCCGGCGTGCCGTCGGGCTATCAGGACGTGCTGGCGGGCAGCGATAACCTGCAGCTGATCAGCGCGGTTGCCGGCAATCTTCCGGCGGTGCTGGTGTTCAATAACGCCAAAGGCCCCTTCGCGGACAAGAATCTGCGTTTGGCGGTGTCCTATGCCCTGGATTACGACCAGTTCAAGACCTATTTCGGCAGCAAATACGCCCAGACCCCGGGCAGAGGCGTGGTGTCTCCTGCGGTTCTCGGCTACAGCGCGGAAAACAGTCCGGAGCTGGCAAAGGACCTGGCCGCGGCGGAAAACTGCATGAAAGCCGCAGGCTATGAAAGCAAAAACGCGGAAGGCTTCTTCGTGAACGCCGCAGGGGAAGAGGCAAAGTTTGCCCTGACCATCAACTCCTCCAAGGCGGCTCACGTTTCCTACGGGGAACTGGTCAAGACCCAGCTGGAAGCTTTCGGCATCCGGGTGGACCTGGATACCTGCGACAGCACCGCTTACAATGCGAAGACTTCCAATAAGTTTTCCGAAAACAATATCACCGCCCAGGCGGCCATCATGGCGTATACCGCCGCCGGGGTCAATATGAAGGACGGCCTGGGCAGCATCTATGTGGACGGAACCCACGCAGTGCAGGGCGGCGCCCAGGTCTTTGACCCGGTGTTCTCCGCACTGCTGGCCGATGCGGGCAGCTCCGCCACTCAGGAGGAATACAAGACCGCAGCGGCTAAGGTACAGCAGTACTACACCGACAACTGCCCGATTATTCCCCTGTTCTGGGACAGCAGCATTCTGGCTGCCTCCGCCCGCTTTGAGGGGCTGCACTGCGACAGCGGTTTCGGACTGAACAACATTGCAAACTGGTTCTCTTTAACGGAGAAATAATTGAAAAAATACACCAAAAGCATTACAACTGCATTCATTTGCTTTCTGGTCGTACTGGTTATGAATTTTCTGCTGCCCCGGATGCTTCCCGGCAACCCCATCGGCTACCTTACCGGCATGGATGAGGCGGGCCTGAGTCCGGAGCAGTATGCGTACTACTACGACGCCCTGCACCTGGGGGACAGCCTCCCGGTGCAGTTTGGCTTTTACTTAAAGAGCATTTTCGACGGTACCCTGGGATTTTCTTTTAAGAAAAACGCGGCGGTGTCCGTTCTCATCGGGGGAAGACTGAAGTATACCCTGCTGATTACTTTGCCGGCGGTGGCGCTTTCGGCGGTGCTGGGACTGGTCTGGGGCCTGGAAAGCGGCTTAAAGCAGAACTCTGCCTTCGACCGGGTTTCCTCTGCGGTGAACATTGCGGTGAACGCGGTCCCCACCTTTGCCCTGTCGCTGGTCCTGATTACGCTCTTCTGCTTCCGAAGCAGACTGCTGCCCTACACGGGTCTCAGTTCCGTGGGCATGAGTCCCGGTACGCCGGGCTTTTTTGCAGACCGGATTCTGCATCTGATTCTGCCGGTGGGATCTCTGACCATCGCCACGCTGCCTTCCCGCTACCTTTTGATCCGCAACAACGTGCGGGCCGCCGCAGACGAAAAGTACCTGCTCTACGCCCGGGCCAGGGGACTGTCCAAGCGTACGGTCAAGTACCGCTATGTATTCCGCAACATCTGCGCACCTTTCATCAATATGGTGGGCCTTTCCGTGAGCCAGTGCGTGGGCGGGTCTCTGGTAATCGAAAACATTTTCTCCATTCAGGGCATGGGCACGCTGCTGACGGATGCGGTGCACAGCCTGGATTACCCCCTGATGCAGGGCATACTCTTTGTGATCACCACCATTATGGCGCTATCCATCATTATCAGCGACATTCTCTGCATCCTGCTGGATCCGAAGCTGAGAAAGGGGGCGGCCCATGAATAAACGAAACCGCGTCAATCTGGTGCTGGGCCTGGTCATCCTGCTGATTTTCGGCCTGATGACCCTGGCGCCCGGACTTTTTACCGCCTACGACCCCAAGGATATGTTCCAGGCCTGGCTTCCTGCCTCCGGCGCCCATCTGCTGGGCACCAACGCCCTGGGCTACGACGTGTTCACCGAGCTGGTGTACGGTGCAGGGGTTACTCTGCGGGTGGGACTTGCCAGCAGCGTCATTTCGCTGGCGCTGGGTCTGATCATAGGTATCCTGTCCACCCGGAAGGGCTTTTTCGGCAGTCTGTTCAACGGAATGATCAACGTGTTCGTTCTGCTGCCCCGGCTGATCGTACTGATCGTGCTGGCAGGTTTTCTGGGCAATTCCGAAAGGAACCTGATCCTGCTGATCTCCGCCTTTTCCTGGGCGGCTTCGGCCCGGGCGGTGCGGGCCCAGGTGATGCACATCAACTCCCAGCTTTATATCGAAAACTGCCGGGTGCTGGGTTACAGCCGCTTCCACACCGTGGTCTTCCACGTGATTCCCAATCTCTATGACACCCTGGTCAGCCGTTTCCTGCTGGGGGTCAACAGCTGCATCATGATGGAATCCACTCTCAGTTTTCTGGGCTTCGGAGACCTTTATCACCCCACATGGGGCACCATGATCAATCTGGCCTATAAGCGGGGCGCCTTTATCCGGGGCGCGTACAATTACCTGCTGGTACCGGCATTGTGCATTACGCTGGTATCCATGGCATTTTATCTTATCAGTGTATATCTCGAGAACAAAAAGGACATTTTACAGGCATGACAGAAGAAGAAAGAACCGTTCAGACGTGGCTTCCTCAGAAAAATGAAGAGGCTTACCGGGCAAAAATCGAAGGCATACTGGTGCGCATCGGCCAGCCGGGAGACGACGAGGAATCCCTTTACCGCCGGGGCATTGCGTATTACCTGACCGGAGACTACGAAAACTGTCTTGCCCAGGAAAAAGCTTCCTATAAAAAATATTATCAGCTGGGTGACGAGGAGATGGGCATTGCGGCCATGTTCTGGCATACCCTGGCGGCCTGGCGGCTGGGGGTGCCCGCGGAAATCATGGACACTTATTACCGGCCGAATATGAACGTGGGACACCATTATACCTACGATGAAATCATGGGAATTGCCGCGGGACATCTTTCCCTGCCGGAGTGCGTGGGGAAGCTGTATGCGGTGAAATCCGGTCTGGACTTTGCCATCATCGGCTACGGCATGTCGGAATATATGCGCCACATCGGTCTGATTGCCCAGGCGGACAATCTGCGCCGGGACGTGGTGCGGGACAACAGTTTCTGGATCGCTTATGCCTGGCTGGCAGCCTGGACGGACCAGAACCGGGCCGAAGGAAAAGAATAAAAGAAAAAGAAAAACGGACCGCTTTTGGGCGGTGCTCTAAAGGACAGTTCTATGTAGGATACGGTGCAATCTGTTTGGGTTGCACCGTTTTCCTTTGTTTTACGCCACTTTCGTGGGATTGTTGCGGATTTCTTCCATAGCGGCAATGATCTCTTCTTCGTCAGGAACGGTAACGATATCCACCGAACGAAAGTGAATTGTGATCGGAACGTGCTTCTTCCCGTCCTCGCCCTTTACGCTGTTGAATATCTCGATTTTTTTAATGAGCGTATTTACGAGTGTGGGCGTGAGTTTCTGAATATCGGTGCACTCACGGATATTTTCAAGAAACGCTTTCAGATCGACCGCATCCTGCTTCGCCGTCTGGATTTCGGCCTCTGTTTCCGATACGAATTTCGTAAGTTCCTTTTGCTCTGTTTCGTACTTATCACAAAAGATTTTGAAGCGCTCTTCGGAAATCGTACCGCGAGCAAGCTGCTCAAAGGAAGCGGAAATCAGCCCGTCAAGTTCCTTGATGCGTTTCTTTGCCTGTTCCACCCGAAGCTTGGTGTCCCGCAATTCCTTTGCAACGGATAACCGGTGATTCTTCTCATACAGATACAGAAAGACGGTTTCGTTCTCTGAAATATACTTCGCGGTCTTGCGAATCGTTTCCAGTACCATTTCTTCCAAAACGACATTTCGGATAAAATGAATAGTGCAAGTGCCACGATTCTCCTTGTAAGCGGAGCAGCGGAAAAACTCTTGATTTTCGTTGATACTCTTGGACGCACAGAAATACATTTTTGAACCGCAGTCGCCGCAGAACACAAGATTTGAGAACAGACTGGTGCGTCCGGTTGCAGTATTCCTGCGTCTGCTGGCTCTCATTTCGTGGACGGTTTTGAAGGTTTCCTCGTCGATGATTGCCTCCTGCGTATTCGGAATGATCTGC
>JAZUKP010000011.1:0-23716 GCA_045643345.1 Anaerovoracaceae bacterium
CAAGATCCTCGCGGGTTTTTATCATATTACTCATTCTCAGATCAACTCCAGCCATTTTTTTGCGATTTCATCAAGCGAAAGCTCGTCACGCAGCTTTGCGGCGTTGTGAGAAAGCCTGTCTGCAAGACCTTCTTCCGTGATGACGCGCTTCATTGCGAGATACAGCGCATCGCTGTCTCCGACGGGTACGAGCAGGCCGTTTTCGCCGTCATTTATTGCAGCGTGCGCGCCGCCGATCGGACAGTCCGTGCAGACTGTCGGCATGCCAATCGCCATTGCTTCGAGCATCGCGTTCGAAATGCCCTCGTAGTCGGACGAATTAACGTACATCGCGTCGTGAATTATTGCCTCGTGTACGTTCGCGTTGAACGGCTCGAATATAACGGAATCGGTAAGCGAGTGCTCGGCAGCGTAGTCGCGGATTTCTTTGTCAATGCGCTTGCCTTCATCGTTCAGCGCGTCGCCGATGATGCGCAGCTTATAATCCGGAAACTCCGCGTGCAGCTTGTTGAACGCCTCAAACAGCATAGGCAGATTTTTCTGCGCGGAAATGCGGCAAAAAGTAGTAATATTTTTATTTCGTTTCCCGGAATAGGCTTCCGGCAAATCTGATTTGATGGGGTTAAAAATCACTGTACCTTTACTGCTTACGCATTCCGGATAGGTATTTTTTGCGTCCTCCGTTTGGAACACCGCCGCATCGACACGAGTATAGTATTTTTCGATAAACTTGTATCCGTAGCGTTTTTTCATCAAGCGGTTCGGATCGGTTCGCTCGGAAATAACAATTCGGTTGGGAAGTCCCTCCGCCGCCAGCAAAGCAATCGGTATGGCTGGTTGAGAAAAGACCACCGCCGTCATTTCCGGGTTTTCTTCCAGTATTTTTCGGAAGGCCGCAATCTCCGGACCATACTGTGCGGTAAAGGAAAAGCGTGCAATGGCTGCAGGTACTGCATGCCCGGTATCTTCAAAAATGTGGGATAAAAGCGACGCCACCCGGCACTTAAAAGCACTTTTCTTTTCGGTGCATTTTTCCTGCAGAAAGAGCAGAGGAATGCCGGCTTTTAAGTCCCGGTTGATTACTTCTTCCCGCTTTGCGTGGGTCAGCAAAAAGAACGTCTGATAGCCGCAGTTATCAAACTCGTTCAGCAGCATAGCCGCCACCCGTTCCGCACCACCGCCCACCATACGGGGAATTACCATCATGACGCTTTTCATTTTTCCCGCCATTTGCGTCCTCTTATCTTCCGAAAAGCTTCCCGAAAGCTTTTCCCGCAAACCAGAAAAATTTACCGTAACAGTTTGCGTACAGCGCTTTGTCGGAGAAGCCTTTGTTTTCCTTTATATCGTCAATCACAGACCGATATTCGTCTGCGTTTTTTTCCTTGTCTTGTGAATCCAGTGACCGGTAGGTCTCAATTGCGTTGCTTGCAATCCGGGAAAGGTACGGCGCATCTGCTTCGGCGCAGCCGGTCCGCTTCCAAAAACCCACCACTTCCCGATAAGCCCGGGCGGCACTGGCAAAATTGCGGGCCGTCTTTTTGGATGTCATTACCGAACCGGCCCGGTATCTTCGGTAATACAAATATTCGTGTACGTGCACCGCTTTTTCGGCCAGCTTGTATAACTGATAAGCATAAATACAGTCCTCGTACATAATGCCTTCGGAAAAACGCAGCGAATTCTTTTCCAGAAAATCTCTGCGGTAAAGATTCATCCAGACCGCCACGTGAAATTCTTTCTTCTGCACCATTTCGGCAAAGAGATTTTCTCCGCTGTTCTGACCGTAATCCCGATGGAAAGAATAGTTTCCGGTACTCTGTGCGCCGGATTCTTCCTCCACCGTAACCGCCTCGCAGAAAGCAAAATCCGCATCGGCAGACTGCAGCACAGAAAGCAGTTTTTCCAGAGCCTGCGGGTCTAAATAGTCATCGCTGTCCAGAAAGAAAACGTATTCGCCGGAGGCACGGTCCAGCCCTGCATTCCGGGCAGTAGATGCTCCACCGTTCGCCTTATGGAAGACCCTTATCTTGGTATTCTTTTCCGCAAAACTGTCGCAGATTGCCGGAGATTGATCTGTGGAACCATCATCAATCAGCAGAATCTCAAAATTCTGATAACTCTGTGCCAGTACGCTTTCCACGCACTGTGGCAGGTACTTCTCCACGTTATATACCGGTATGATTACACTGATTTTTCCGACTGCATCCACCAGTTGTTCTCCATTTCTCCTCGCTATTTTAGTGTAAACTTTACAAAAATGCCTACTGTAGCCAATGCCCTTTTCATATCAGAAATAAAGCCGTTTGAATACTTTTTTTTAAGCAACTTTTGGATTCTTTCATCCATTTTGATATCGCCCAAACATGGATTAATTATTGCCTGCGACAAATCAGATTGGGAATCCATTTCTCCTTCTTTTGTATGAATGCCAGATCCATCATTGCCGATGTTAAAAATGTACGAATACCGCGGATACACAACCCACCAATCATTCAATGCATGATGGGCCCCAAAACAAATCGACCACGATTCCGTTTTTCCTTCATATTTACGATACAAACGGATTAATCTATCCGTACCGTTTTCATTTAACCTTCGAATGACTTTCATATTACAAACAATATCTTTAATATTGTTCATATTCCAATCAATTCCAGACCACCGATCATCCCATGTTGCCCACGCAGAGCTGCATGAACGCCGGGCAAGATATATGTCGTTCCTAAAATCTTCCGGAAACTCTAACATTTCGGAGTATCCTGCAATAGAACCAATTGTTTTATCATTCTCATAATAATCTAATGCAGAATTCATATACTGTAAAAATGCAGGAGAAGCAACACAGTCATCTTCCAGTACAATTACTTTCCCATACTCTTTTATTATCTGTGTTACGCCAGCAACGATAGACGCGGCAAGGCCTTTATTCTGGACGCTTTGAATGCATTCTATTTTTTTGAAATAGGACTCCCTTTGAAATGCTTTAATCTCATTCCTAACACAGACTACAGAATTAACCGCATTCTCATTTTTAGGTCCATCAGAAAAAATAAACAGTTCTGAATCTTTTGCTCCGTCACATACTTTTAATGCATCATACGTCTTACGCAAATGATCAACACGGTTATATGCAAACAACACTATTGGGGCATTCATTCTATTTCTCCCAGCATATCCTTGTAAATATGAATCATTTTTTTCGTATTTGTTTCCGGATTATGATTCAACATCGCATGTTTCTGTGCAGCTTTCGAAAGAGACAACGCAAGTTCATCGCTATCAAATATTTGTTTGATTTTCCACGCAATTAAAGCTGGATCGTCATTTCTGAAAAACAATGCATCTACACCGTCCGTTGCCATATCCGGAACGCCGCCCTGGTAAGAAATCACGCAGGGCATTCCAATCATCATTGCCTCGGCAAATGAATTCGGACTGTTTTCTATTACTGAACTCATGGCATAAACATGGGTTTTAGACATAATATCTGCAACTTTATCTCCGCTGATTGGACCGGTAAATACCACATGATTCTGTAGGTTTAAGTCCTTGATAATCTTCTTAATCAGCATGGCGTTGCTTTTTCTGTAGAACGGCCGCTTGTCATTCTCATCGTACGGACTGTCACCAGAAACGTAGAGCATCACATCCGGGTAATCGCGAATCAGTTCCGGCATTGCATACAACATAAAATGGAATCCCTTGGAAATGGTATATGCACTGCCGAAATAAATAGAATGTCTCTTTACATTCTCCAGATGCCACTGCGTATTGTAGAACACGGGCTTTAAAACTCTGCTGCAAGAATAGTACTTTGCACCGGGGTTCATTTTATGAGAATAAGCTCTATCCCAGGAAGTTCTTCCCAAAAGGTAAGATGTATTTTCTACAATTTGCTGCTCAACTTTCATCCGTCGCTTGCATAAGACCTGCTTCCTCATGAAAATCAACCATGCCAGGTACATTTCTTTAATGGAAAAAGAAAACATCATATCCGCAATAGGAAGCTGGCCCATCTCGTATTCAAGAAGTCCGTTCAAAACGGTCTGCCAGGAAACGATGGTTTTGATGTTATGTCTTTTCCCGGAAAGAAGCATTGCCAAAGAATGGGCAAACTCCGTTCCCTCAATATGAATTACATCCGGCTGGATTTTTTCGATAATTGCGTCCGCCTGCAGATTTAAATCTGCTTTTTTCCCATCTTTGTAATGATCGATGGAAATATACTCAATTCCGTTAATTACTTCATCAAAAGAATTTTGCGTATCGTTTTTATACGCAAGTGCCATCTGTATTTCAGGATATTCGTTCAGACGCAGAGCCATAGCTTCTACCCATCCGCCAGAGGCACTTCCGTTAACACCGGATTTCGCTACAACCGTTGCCGGAACCGTATTTGATGTCATCAGAACTTTCATTATTCGGCCTTTATATTTTATCTTTCCAATTTTCGGTAATACGGTCTCTGATTTCTGCAAAGCGTTGGAATTCACTATCCATTGTGTGAATCATTTCTCCGGTTTTTTCCTTCAGAATGGTGTCAAACATTCCGTACACATCGCAGGGATTTTCTCCCCAGGAATCAGGATGAATCAAGAAATGAATTTTGGGCACGGATGTTAAGGTTTCCATATCCGGATATCCGTAATTCCATCTGTGTTTCGAATCCGTAATGTATTTTACTTCAAGCTTTGTTTCGTCCGTAATCTTTTCACAGTAAGTAAAATAATCTGGGCCGTAGGTATTGATAACCCCCGGAACCACAATCTTATGATAATAAACTTCCGGAATCGGTCTATGCACGGAAAAACGGTCTATCTTCATTCCCAACATTTCAGAAAATACCCGAAGTTGATCTCTGATGCCATCCCGAACGTCTTCGTATTCGGTCTGTCCGTTCAAATGATAATGCAGTCCGATATGATGCCCCATATCCGAGATTTCACGGATGAGTGTTAAGTTTTTCTTAGAAAAAGCATTGTACGCATTATTGGTAATCTGCACCATGTAGGACGAAGAGAATGATTCTTCCGCTTCGATTTTTGCCAATGCATAAGCTTTATCCAGAGAGAATTCCACATCATGATGAAGCAGAAGGAACTGGTCTTTCCCCAATGCTTCCGGATAGTCCATATACTTCCCGGATTCCTTAAACAGTCTTACAATTTTTCGGTAATTATCATAGCTTGGTTCAAATGTATTCATACAATATCTCCTTATTTTTCAGACAAACCTTCATTTCCCTGCATAATGATTTCATATGCGTTTTTGTACCCGCAATTCATAAATAAATCCAATGCAGATAAATGAAACTCGAAAGTGTCGCGTTTCATTTGTTTATATTCAGGATGAACAAAATCGTTATAAACAACTTTAATCCCAGCTTCTTCGAAAGTACTCAAATCCAGATATTTCCGTCCGCTTGGCCCTGCAATATAGACATCCGCATTCATCTTTCTGCAGATATCTAAAATCAAATCTGATTTATTTCCTTGAACATCCAAATCAGAAGCATAAACAAATTCGGGATGTATCTCCATTTTTGATGCAAATACAGAAAAAATCGCTACGTTTAAATCTGCAATGTACTCCCAATCCTGGCGAAAAATGTCTTGAATATCCGGGAAAACTTCATCAAAGTAAGGATATTTTTTGTAGCTCTGCTCCAGAGTTTTGATATATTTTTCTTTCCATTTAGGATTGCTTTTATTTGCAATCTTTGTAGATTTTATGGTTCCCTCAATATGACCGTTGATTTCTACGGGAACACCCAGCCACTGAACCCCATTGGATCCCATAATTTTATTTCGATTCTGAACATAATTTTTCCGGTAAGGAACGTTGTCTAGAATCACATATTTCTCGGCCTTCGCCATTTTATTGAAATATCCAAGCCAAGGCAGATGCTCTGGCTGATGAATTGTTATCGTCATTATATTCTTTCTCCAGAAATTACTCTGTTGGCCTTAGTCCGCCCCCACTTTCTAATGTCCTCCAGCATTAATGGAATAACCAAAAACAGAATAAAAGAACAGGTCAAAGACCATGCATCGAACATCATCGTTACGAACAGCACAACCCATACAGCAGCTGTTGTTCTTCTTATCTTCCTATTCTCAAAATATTTGCTTCTATTTCTTCTGGGAACGAAAAAGAGCATACTACACATCATATATCCACCAAACAAGCCATATTGACCAAAGGCATCAAGAATCGTAGAATGCCCTGCAGCTCCACCTTTCCATAAACCACCGACAAGCGGATGCTCAAAGAAAAAAGAACGAATCGGTGTCAAATATCTGGACAGTCTTGCAGCAAAATCTCCTTGCATTTCTCCAGTTTCTATAGAGTACATCAAATCATTAATTTTATTTTGCACTGTGTACCCGGGGAAAAGGTTACCCAAATACTCTCTTATTGCAGGCACATACCCAATCAAATATATTGTGAGCCCTGCAATAATCAATGCCAAAACAATGTAACTCCACATCCGTGTTTTTTTTCCTGTAAAATAAACGATTATCCCTATCACTGTTGCTAATATGGGAATTGCATAGGAGGCTGAAAACAATACACGAAAGAACGATATCAAATATACTACACCGAGTATAAACTTAACTTTATGCTGGCGAAAAGCCGACAAAGTCCACGCAATAGCGACCGGCGAAAGAATGGTCTGGCAAATAATATGTCCATAGCCGCCGACACCGCGTCTTAAATATTGGTATATTTCTACATCGTTTCGTACAATCATTCGAGCAATTCTGTCATCTAAAGACAACGCGCGAATGGTTTGAATGTTCCATACAAAAAGCAACGCGATAGCAATTATTTGTAATCCGTTGAGCACAGAAAGATTATCTTTGTATCGGTTGTATATTATGTATGCTATTACCAACAAGTACAGAGCGATTGGCTTAAGAACCCCACCAACACCGTTTGCATACAACACAACCAATACTATTACCAACAAAAATAAAACCGAATACCCTTCTTCCCTAGTTAAAGAATATCCATGCTTCATTATTTCATCCAATGCGAATACCAAAGCACATAAAACGGCAATCAATCGATAAATTAAATCTATTGATAATGGGGGCGAAATTGTCCAAACAAGTAAGTACGCTATACAAATTTTAGTTAATGAAAAATTTCTTTCCATCATAAATTGCTTACACTTTATAATAAACCCAATGTTGATATTAAAACTGCTAAAGCTCCTTTGTACTGTCGGAAATCAAAAAGTTTTCTGGTTTGCTCATATCTGCTTTTGTTTAAAGCTGCATTCATAGCCGTGCTTATCGCAGGAATGTCTGTAAATTCTAGCAGGCAGATATTGTCTTCCTTGTAGGCCCGCAGGTCGCTGATATCCGTAGCTATTACCTGTGCACCGCTGGTATAGGCCTCCACGAACTTGGTGGGGAAACCCGCGTTGGTCCGGGGATTGGATTCCCGGATAAAAATAAAGCAGTCCGTAAGCAGAAGACTTTGAATTACTTCTTCGTGGGAAAGTCTTCCGGTAAAAATCACCCCCGAAAGTTTTTCCGCGTATTCCGGATGGTCTGCGGTAAATTCCGCCTGACTCAGCCCGATAATTTTCAGCCGGACGTTTTCCGCAGCGACGTTTTGATACGCCTCGATCAGTTTGCAGAGATCATCCTTCTTTCCGGGTTCTCCGGCGTAGCAGAATTCGTAAACACCGTCTTCTCTGCAGCCGCTTTGCTGCCAAAGCGGCGCCTCGGTATCCACCAGAGGCGGCAGCAGAAGCTTCGGTTTCTTTGTATATTGTTTGAACATAGTGGTGGACACCGGAATCAGTCCATCCACGTATTTTTCCAGCTTATACTGAATGCATTTTGCATCGTATTTTTTGTAAAGCTTTTTGAGCGGATTGCCTTCTGTGTCCGGATTCCACTCGGTACAGTCGTAAAGGACCTTTACACCCTTTTTTGAAAAGTATTTGTAAGCATTCCGCGTCAGTCCGTAGGGACAGTTGTACAGAATCACCGCCTTCAGGTTCGGATACTTTTCTGCAGTGGTAATAAGGTCTTGAACGGAATAGGAGTGCTGCAGCCACTGCCTGGTGGATTTCGGATAGCTGCGCTCCCAGATATCCGCATCAAAAGAAGACTGTCTTACGCCCGCAAAGCTTTCCCCTCTGGTGATGCCCAGAAAAGCTGTCCGATAGCCCAATTCAGCAAACAAAAGCCGGTTGGACATGACCCGGTTGGCGGATGCCCCCTTATCGGGAAGCTCAAAGTTTCCTACGTAAAGGAACGTTCCCTTATTCAGTTGCTTTTCGTTTTCCGACAAGCTACAGATTCTCCTTATACCATTCGATGGCGGCGGCAATGCCCCGCTCAAAGCTCCACTCCGGGTCGTAGCCCAGCAGTGCTTTTGCCTTGGAAATGTCCGCATTGCTGTGCCTGATATCTCCGGCGCGGTCCGGTCCGAAATTCGGTTCCACGTCCAGGTTTAAAGCCCTGGTCAGACCGTAGTAAATGTCAATTAAGTATTCTCTTCCGCCGTAAGCCACGTTAAATGCCTGACCGTCTGCTTCTGCAGGCGCAAGGCAGGCCTTCAGGTTGGCCTCGATCACGTTTTCGATGTAGGTAAAGTCGCGGCTCTGCCTGCCGTCTCCGTTGATGGTGGGAACCTGTCCGTGCAGCAGCTGCTTAATAAACTTCGGAATAACCGCGGCGTAGGCGCCATCCGGATCCTGACGTCTGCCGAACACGTTGAAGTAGCGCAGACCGATGGTGGGCAGATTGTAGTGCATGGTATACTGCTTGGCCCACTCTTCGTCGCAGCGTTTGGTAAGTGCGTAGGGAGAGAGCAGGTTGCCCTCTCTGCCCTCGCGCTTCGGAAGGTTCGGCTCGTCTCCGTACACGGAGGAAGAAGATGCATACACGAACTTCTTTACCCCCTGACGGCGGGCTGATTCCATCATGTTTAAAGTGCCCTGAATGTTGTTGGCGCAGTAGAACAGCGGCATTTCGATGCTGCGGGGAACACTGCCCCAGGCAGCTTCGTTGAGCACGTAATCCACGCCTTCGCAGGCGGCAAGGCAGGTATCAAAATCCTTAATATCGCCCTTGATAAACTCGTAATTCGGGTTGTCCAGGAAAAGGTCCACATTCTTCTGCTTGCCCGTGGAAAGGTCGTCCAGGCAGCGAACTTTATAGCCCAAATTTAATATGGCTTCGCAGAGGTTTGAACCGATAAAACCGGCACCTCCGGTTACCAGAAATTTTGCGTTTTTCGGAAAATCAAGATTGGAATATCCCATGCTTTGCCTCTTACAGTCTCCAATAATTGTATCCGGCGGCTTCGTATTCCTTCCGGTCCAGAATACCCTTTACGTCCACCAGAACCTTCTGGCCTTCGCCGAACATGGCGTCGATGTCGGCCATAGTCAGCGCTTTGAACTCGGTGTGCGCCACAGCCAGAATTACCGCGTCCATATCCTTTACGCAGGAGATATCGGAAAACTCTACACCGTAGAGATGCTTTGCTTCCGCTGCGTCGGCAGTGGGGTCTGCAATTACCGGTTCGATGCCGTATTCCCGCAGTTCGTTTACAATGTCGATGACCTTGCTGTTTCTGGTATCCGGGCAGTTTTCTTTGAAGGTAAAGCCCAAAATAGCTACTTTTGCGTTTTTTACCGGCTTATCCGCCGCAATCAGATTCTTTACGGTATTTTCCGCCACGTATTTGCCCATGTCGTCGTTAATGCGGCGGCCGGACAGAATCACCTGACTGTGATAACCCAGCATTTCTGCCTTGTAGGTAAGGTAGTACGGGTCTACACCAATGCAATGACCGCCTACCAGACCCGGGTAGAAGTTCAGGAAGTTCCACTTGGTTCCGGCGGCTTTCAGCACGGACTGGGTATCGATTCCCATCTTGTTGAAGATGATGGAGAGCTCGTTCATAAAGGCGATGTTGATGTCGCGCTGGCTGTTTTCAATGACCTTGGCAGCTTCTGCCACTTTGATGCTTTCCGCCCGATGCACACCGGCTTCCACCACCAGCTCGTATACCCTGGCCACCACATCCAGAGTTTCTTCGTCCATACCGGAAACGATTTTTTTGATGGTTTCCAGACGGTGAACCTTATCGCCCGGGTTGATGCGTTCCGGAGAGTAACCGATTTTAAAATCTACGCCGCACTTCAGTCCGGATTCTTTTTCCAGAATGGGTACGCACACGTCTTCGGTAACGCCCGGATAGACGGTGGATTCAAAAACCACCACGGAGCCCCTGGTCAGGTTGCGCCCCAGAATTTCGCTGGCGCTTTCCACCGGAGAAAGGTCCGGGGTATGGTCTTCGTTCACCGGTGTGGGAACCGCCACGATGTGGAACTTGGCTTCGCGGAGCTTGGTTTCGTCCGCTGTAAAATCCACAGTGGTTTCCTTGATGGCTTCGTCGCCCACTTCGCGGGTAGGGTCTACGCCGCTTTTGTAAAGCTCGATTTTGGCGGCATTCAGGTCGAAGCCCACCACATTTATCTTTTTCGCGAATGCCACGGCAATAGGCATGCCCACGTAACCGAGGCCCACCAGTGAGAGCTTCTCTTCTTTGTTTACTAACTTTTCGTAAAGATCAGTGTACATTATCTGCTTCCTTCTTCTATTTTTTCGGGACATCCAGTCCCATCGTCTGACAAATACTGCGGTTAACCGCTTTTACATCGAAGGTGTTTTCGGCTTTTTTTCGTCCGTCCGCACCCATCTGCGCAGCCAGCTCCGGCTGTTCGCAGAACTTTTTCATGGCCCGGTACAGTGCCTCCGCATCTTTCACCGGCACCAGCAGGCCGTTTTCTCCGTCCGTTACGGTTTCCCGGCAGCCCGGAGCATCGGTGGTGATTACCGCCCGGCCGCAGGCCATGGCTTCCAGATTGGTCTTCGGCGTGCCCTCCCGGTAAGACGGCAGCACGAATACGCTGCTCTGGGCCAGGAACGGCCGCACGTCGGACTGCTCGCCGAAATATTCCACCGCACCGTCTTTGGTACAGGCCTCCAGCTCCACCGGCTGAATGGCGGAAGGATTGGAATCGTAAGGACCTACCAAAAGACAACGCACCCAGGGATATTCCAGTTTGATTCTTTTTCCTGCCTGCAGATATTCTCCTACGCCTTTGTCTTTAATCAGCCTGCTGATGCAGAGAAAACCAAAGGTTTCCGGCATGGGCATGGGCTGAAACACCTCCAGATTGACCCCGGAGCCGTGAAGCCGCACGGTCTTCTGCTTTTTCACGATTCCGTATTCCCGGAACACTGTCTCGTCGTCTGCATTCTGAAAAAACACCGCAGGACATTTCTTCATGCCCGCTTTATATTCCGCAATCATGATTCTGCGGATGATTTTTGTCTTAAAATCGTCCTTCAAAAAGACGGATCCCACCCCGGCAATCAGAGGATACACCTCCGTAATACCCAGCATATTGGCGGCAATTCCGCCGTAGATGACGGTCTTTGCCTGATAGGTAAAAATCTTCTCCGGACGGATTTCCTTCAGTTCCGCGCGGATAGATGCCAGGGTCTTCAGGTCCTGCAAAGGGTTGGTGCCGTTGCGGCTGACCTGAATCTGCCGGTATTCAATTCCCCGTTCCGCAAATTGTTCCTTCCATATCCGCTCGGATTCGTTGCCCAGGGCAAATACTTCGCAGCCCGCGTCTATAAAGCTCTGCATCATTTCCATGCGGAACCAGAACAAAGAAGGAGTATGGCTGGATAAAACGACTATTCTCATTTTAGTAACCCCGTCTGTCTGTACAGCGCAACTTCCTCTTTTATCCCTTCCTCCAGAGGAATCGGATGATAACCGAAATCCGCGGAAGCGTCCTTATGTGCATAAGCTCTGGATTCGCACATGCGCTGCACCTTTTCCCGGTAATCCCTCTTCTTCCCGGAAATGAAATACAATAATCTCGCGCCTGCAAATGCAATTCCATATGGACAACTGATAAAATATCTTTTTACGCCCAATTCTTTTGCAATCATTGTCAGCAGTTCTTTTATTGTTACCGCCCTGTCTCCGGAAAGAACGTATTCTTTGTTTTTGCAAGTTTCCGGATTCATAAGGACCTGATAAAAGGCCTTTCCTAAATCTCTGCAGCTGACCGGTTGCACCGGATATCTTCCTCCACTGATTACAGGAACTACCTTTAGGCGGTTAACCATATCCACGAAAACGGACAGGTTGTGATCCCTCATGGATCCGTAAATCATCGTTGGACGAAGAATCGTTAATTCCAGATTGTATTGTTCTGCGATCTTTTTTGTGTAGGTATCTATTTTTCGGTAACTTTCTCCGGCTTCTTTATACTTGGAATACACTCCGGCAGTATGAACTAAAATGAAGCGCTTTGTCCCAGCTTTTATCCCGGCATGCAAAATGTTCGGACTGTAAACAATGCCGGAAATATGAAGCACTGTGTCACAGCCCTCCAGCAAATTTTCTGCAGAAATCTCTGAACGTAAATCACCTTCAACCAGTTCAAAAGGTATTTTGTCAGCCGCATCTGAAAGAAAGAACGCCCTTTTTTTGTCTCGAACAAGAAAACGAATACCGGACCACCTCTGCAATATTGCATCCTGGTTTTCAGTCAAATATTCTAATAGAATTCTTCCGTTTTTTCCGGTAATTCCGGTTATTGCCAGCTTTTTCATTCAGTAACAGTTACCCGTTTATTTTTTCTTCATTTCTCCGGTGCCGCCTTCGACCACTCCGTCACCCCGCAGGGCCCGCACGGCAGTTCCGAAGAAGCATCTTGCGTCCATGGCAAAGGCAGAAAAACCGCCTTCGTTCAAAATCCGGACGTATTCAGCATCCAGTCTTGCTTTTTCTTCGATTTCCAGCTCGTCCCGGCCGTTGATCTGCGCCCAGCCCGTAAGACCCGGCCGCAGGTCGTTTGCCCCGTACTTATCCCGCTCCGCAATCAGGTCTTCCTGATTCCAGAGGGCCGGACGGGGTCCTACCACGCTCATGTCGCCCTTCAGGATGTTCCAGAGCTGCGGAATCTCATCCAGCGAGCTTTTCCGCAGAAAGCGTCCCACCCGGGTAATGTACTGATCCGGATGTTCCAACAGATGAGTAGGAACGTCGTGAGGCGTGGACATTTTCATGCTGCGGAATTTGTAAAGCATGAAATGCGTTTTGCCGCGGCCCACCCTTTTCTGCGAAAATAATACAGGACCAGGATCATCGATTTTGATTGCAATAATAATTATTATATATAGCCAGGATGCCAGGATCAGTCCGAAAAGGGACAGTAAAATATCCAGCAAGCGCTTGACACCGTTCTTATACATATTAAATCTTTCTATTTTTTAAGTTTATCAAATTATTGTATCACATATTTCGAAAGAATTAAATGATGCGTTTCATATTAAATATGATATAATTAAAACACTTTTCACACGCTTGATTATCCGAAAGGAATTGAAATTACAATGTCAGAAGAAAACAATCCCCAGGAAATTGAATTTACAATGCCGGAAGAAAACAATCCCCAGGAAATTGAATTTACAATGCCGGAAGAAAACAATCCCCAGGAAATTGAATTTACAACGTCAGAAGAAAACAATCCGCCGAAAAAATCCAGAAAGACTCTGATGATTGTTTTGTCCGCCCTCCTGGTTTTAGGCGGAACCGGATTCTTTTTTATCAACCATTATCTGAACAAAATTCAGCATATCGATAATGATAAAATCATCGCATATACCCAGGACGAAGCGCTGGAAGACACCGAACTTAATGACAAGGGCGAGGACGGCGAAGAACAGCAGACCGCAGAAGACGGCGCCAAGCTGGACGAGACCATGGATTATGTGGAAAATGCCGACGGCGACCTGGTAACCGCAGGCAAAAAGAAAAATCCGTACAAAGGCTTAAAACCGGAGGAAATCGACTGGAGCTACCATACAAAGTACACCGGAAACGATGCCCGCCGGGAGGATTACAACAAGCTGAACGCGAAAATCGATCACATCGATACCAGTAATCTTGTAAACATCCTGCTGCTGGGTCAGGACGGCGAAAAGTCTAAAATCAACGGGTTCCACCGGGCAGACGTAACCATCCTCTGCAGCATCAACACCAAGACCGGAGAAGTATCCCTGGTTTCTTTCCTGCGAGACACCTATCTGAAAATTCCGGGCTACAAGAGCAACCGCATAAACGTGGGCTACCGCTGGGGCGGATTCCCGCTGGAATACAAGATTTTCAAGCAGAATTTCGGCTTGGACATCGACGGAGGTTTCTGCGTAACCTTTGAAAGCTTTCAAAAAATAATGGAAATTCTGGGCGGCGTGGATCTTGAGCTTACCGCAAAAGAGGCCACGGTGCTTGGGGTAGGTGCCGAAAACAGGAAATATCATCTGGCCCCGGACAAAGCGCTGGCCTATGCCAGAACCCGTCAGATCGACAATGATGCCAGCCGCTCCGGACGGCAGAGAAAGCTGCTGATGGCGATTTTCAACAAGGTTAAAGGCTCCAGCACCTCCGAACTGAACCAGCTGCTCAAAGAATTTCTGCCGCTGATGGCAACCGACATGAGCAACGGCGAGATTATGAGTCTGGCGGGAAAATTGATTCCGAAATTCAGCTCGCTGTCTATCAATACCTACCAGATTCCTTCCGGCAGTCCGGGCTACGATGCCATGTTCAAATGGGCCTGGGTAGGCGAAATGTATGTGGTTATGCCGGATCTGGAAAAGTGTCACGAAGCATTGCTGGAATATCTTCCGCTGTGATATAATTTTTACGTTTTATGTATAGTATTTTAAGGAGAATTATTCTATGAAAAAAGTATTTGCAATTCTGCTGGCACTGGCAATGGTTCTTTCCTTTGCGGCCTGCGGAGAAAAAGAAGAAGAGCCGGAAGCGGAAAGAAAGCTTCTGATCTACTGCCCGCAGTCCAGAACCGAGTTCGCGGACTACGTTGCGCAAATGGCGAAAGAACAGCTGAACCTGGACATCGAATGGCTGAAAGCGGACGGCGGCACCTGCAGGGATAAGATTCTGGAAGAAAAGAACAATCCTCAGGCTGACGTGGTTATGGGTCTTGCCCAGATCATGATGGAGCCTCTGATTACCGAAGGCTGCCTCACACCGTATCTGGCATCCTGGACCAAGGGTATGGACAGCATCTATTCCGGAACCGACGGCTATTACAGCATGTACTGGCAGACCCCGATTCTGGTGGTCTACAACCCGGAATTCGTAAAGGATGACATGGTTCCCACATCCTGGGAAGACCTGGCAGATCCCAAGTATCAGGGACTGTTCAAGTTCGGAAAGCTCACCTCTCAGACCACCAACGTTTACACCGCGGCATTCCTGTCCAAGTATGCGGACGGCGAAGGCAAGGTCAGTGATGAAGGCTGGAACCTGCTGAAGGCCATCTACAAGAATGCGGGCGAAGTCGGTTCCATCGACTACAACGATTTCGTTTCCGGAAAGTACCCCATCGCGCTGGATTGGTATCCGAACCCCGAAGTGATGAAGACCACCTATAATTTCGAGTACGGTATCGTTCTGCCCAAGGACGGCAACCCCATGGTATCCGAAGGCATTGCCCTGGTAAAGGGAAGCAAGAATGAAGCCCTGGCCAAGGAATTTATCGAATGGTTCGGAAAGCCCGAAGTGATTAGTGTGATCAGCGAAAAGTACGGCTCCATCCCGGCACATCCCGAAGCGATTAAGCTGGTGAACTCAGACCTGGCGGCACAGGCCAACAAATTCCCCGCAGAATCCATTCAGAAGGTTGACTGGAAACTGGCAGGAAATCATTATCAGGATTGGATGACGGAGATCGCTCTCTGGTAATCAACCGTATATTCACTCGTTCGGCGGGGCATTATGCCCCGCCCTTTGGTTATTTAAAGCTATGATAGAAATAAAGGATTTAGTTGTAAAATACAGCAATTTTGAAGCCGTAAAAGGCGTCAGCTTTACCGTGTCCGACGGAGAATTCTTTACCCTTCTGGGCCCGTCCGGCTGCGGCAAGACCACTACGCTGCGAGCCATTTCAGGATTTGAAGAGGTCTCCTCCGGCAGCATCCTCCTGGATGGAAAAGACATCAGCGCATTAAGCCCCGAGGAGCGCGGCATCGGTTATGTATTTCAGAACTATGCCCTTTTTCCTACCATGAGCGTTTTTGACAACATTGCGTTCGGACTGAAAATCAAACGTCTGAACAAAAAGCAGATCCGGGAAGAGGTAAATCAGATTGCGGAACTGATCGGCATTACGGAACATCTGGAGAAAAAGATTTCTCAGATTTCCGGCGGTCAGCAGCAGCGCGTAGCGATTGCCCGGGCTCTGGTGATGAAGCCCCGCCTTCTTCTGATGGATGAACCGCTGTCCAATCTGGACGCCAAGCTGCGGGTCTCCATGCGGGGAGAAATCAAGCGCATTCAGAAAGAGCTGGGCATTGTGGCGATCTACGTGACCCACGACCAGGAAGAAGCCATGGCGGTATCCGATAAGATCGCGGTGTTCAACAGCGGTCTGATTGAGCAGATCGGTTCGCCGCAGGAAATATACTATCAGCCGAAAACGGAATTTGCGGCAAAATTCGTAGGAGACATTAACGACCTGGGCGGCGGACGCTTCCTGCGGACGGAAAAACTGCGAATTTTCCGCGCTTCTGAAGAAAACGTTCCTGCCGGGAAGGATGATCTCGTGATCCACCGGGGCGTGGTACAAAGCTGCGAATTTCTGGGCGCCACATCGAAAATCACCGTTGCGCTGGAAGACGGAAGCGTCTTGAAAGGCATGGAATTCGATATCAGCGGATTTTCTGCCGGAGATAAGGTTTTTGCAGCTTACAACAAAACGGACGTACTCAATCTATGTTAAAGAAGAAAAGCAACAATTGGTCTGCCTACCGGATTTTCAAGACGGCTGCCGCTGTGCTGGCGGTGCTTGCCATTCTGTGGTTTGTGGCAGCCTTTATGATTAAGCCTCTTGCGGATGTTTTCCGCAAGGCGTTTTTCGCCGGAGGCTCTTTTTCCTTTGAAAATATCCGCAAGGTATTTCAGTCCGATTCCATTAGAAAAACCATTTTCAACACCCTGCTCATGTCTGTGCTCACGGTAATCTGCGTGAACATCGTGGGTATTTTTCAGATTCTGGTGTCGGAGTATTTCGACATTAAGGGTGCAAAAATCGCAAAGCTGCTGTTCTTTGTGCCCCTGGTGCTGACCAGTACCGCCCTGATTACCGGTCTGCAGTTCCTGTTCAACGAATACAGCGTGGTAAATCTGTTCCTGCAGAAGCTGATCCCGGGCTTCAACACCGGCTGGTTCACCGGCTTTTGGGCGGTGCTTTACGTTCACGCCTTTTTCTTTAATTCCTACTTCATCCTTTTTGTAAGAACCACCTTTAAAAAAATCGATTATTCCACCATCGAGGCGGCAAAGAGTCTGGGGGCGTCCCCCTTCCAGGCCTTTATGAAGGTAGCCCTGCCCGTGGTGCTCCCCGCCATTTTATCCAGCTCCGTGCTGACCTTTATCACCTCGCTGGCGTCCAACGCCACCCCCACCATGGTGGGCGGCGAATTTCAAATGCTCAACAGCCGCATCACCCTGCTCAGCTCTTTGGGAAAGCGGGATATGGCAGCAGTACTTTCCCTGATTCTCGGGCTGCTGTCCATTATTTTCATGCTCATTTCCAACCGGATCGAAAAGCGGGGCAGCTTTGTTTCTACGTCCAAGGTGCAGACAAAAATACGGAAGGTAAAAATCAAAAATCCGCTGGTGAATGTGCTGGTACATATCCTGACGTATCTGATGTGTCTGATTTACGCCGTGCCAGTGCTCACCATTGCGGTGTACTCCTTCACGGACGCGGAAACCATTTTAACCAAACGGCTTCCCACTCATTTTTCTCTGGAAAACTACATCCGGGTATTTACCTCCCGTTCCGGAGCTTTCCGCCCCATTTTGAATTCCTTCCTTTCGGGCGGCATGGGCACCCTGATTGCTCTGGTAATCGGCGTGATATCCGCAATTATCATATTCAAATCGAAAAACAGATGGGTTCGGGTTCTGGAGCTTTCCCTGCTGATTCCCTGGATCGTACCGGCCTCTATGATGGGTCTGGGTCTTTTAATCGGCTACGATGTTCCCTCCGCGTTCACCTTCGGAAACGCCCTGATCGGTACCTGGTGGATGCTGCCCGTGGGCTACGCGGTAATTTCCATTCCCACCATTGTCCGCATGACCCGGGCATCGCTTTTTAACGTGAACAGCTCTCTGACAGAATCCGCCCAGTCTCTGGGTTCCGGACCGCTGCGGACCTTCTTTACCGTAGTATTTCCGGTGATTCTGCCTTCGGTCATCTCCTCGGCGGCCCAATCCTTTAATTCAAAAATGACGGAATACACCATTACCGCCCTTCTGTATGCGCCCAAATTTACCCCTCTAGGCATCGCATTCAAGAACGGTTCCGAAACCATAGATAAAAATTCCTACGCAAACAACCTGGTGTACATTATGGTCACCATGGTCATAGGGATTATCGTATATGCAGTGACAAGCAAGGCAAGAGAAGAATGAAACACTGGGACTGGATTATCATAACCGCAGCCAACGAGCTGCAGGCCAAAGGCTTTCGCCGGCAGCTGGAGCAGCGGATTTCCGAAGGCTTTCTCCCCAAAGAAAGCTCTTATCTGGTAATTCCCGACCCTCCGGGAGAACGAATCGGAAACGGTGGGTCCACTTTGAATGCCCTGCGTTCTCTGGCGGAAAACCATGCCCTGGAAGGAACAAGGAGTCTGGTGCTTTTGTGCAGCGGCGATTCCAAGGGAGTTCCCGAGTATTCCGCTCTGGGCAAGATTTTCTCTCCGGTTCCCCGGACTCTGGAAAACGGAAGAGCCTCCGCTCTTTTCGACGAAATTATTCTTTCCATGAAGGACATTCCGGAAAAAATGGAGCCGGGCATGTTCGTCCTTTCGGGAGACGTGCTGCTTTCCTTTGACCCATCCTATTTCCAATGCAGCGGGGAAGATGCCATTGCGCTGTCCTTTCCGGAATCGGCGGAAGAAGGCTGCGGACACGGGGTTTTTATTCCGTCTTCCTCGGGAAATATCGCAGGGGTTGTGCACAAGCAGCCGGTAGAGGTTCTGCGGAAAATCGGTGCGGTCAGTCCGGAAGGCTGCGTGAATATCGACACGGGCGCGGTCTGGTTTTCGCCCCGGGTGATGCATGCGCTTTACACCCTGATCTGCGACGAAAACGGCCGCTGCACGGACAGCAGTTTCCGAAAATATGTAAACGGCCATATTGCGCCGTCTCTTTACGTGGACTTTTTCTACCCGCTGACAGAGAATGCGGACTATGCAGGCTACTGCCGGGAAACACCGGAGCATCTGATGAGCGGAGAACTGCTGGAAATGCGGGAGGCAATCTGGCTTGCCCTGCGTCCCTTCCGGATCAGGCTCTGCTGCATTCCGGATTCGAAATTCATCCATTTCGGCTCTTCCGCAGAGGTGGCGGAGCTGATGCATTCCGGCATCGAAGCCTATGCAAAACTGGGCTGGAAAAGAACAGTTTCGGGGAAAAATGAAAGCGGTGCGGATTGCGCATCCTGGTGCAGTCTGCTGGAAGCCGGCGTACACATTGCGGGCAGTGCCTTTATCGAAGCCAGCCGCATCTGCTGCGGCGCAGAAGTGGGAGAAGGAAGCATCGTTTCCTTCTGCCGCATTGAACCGAACATGCAGGTGCCCGCAGACGTACTGCTGTTCTGCTGCAGATTAAACAGCGGCGCATGGTGCGCCGTGATTTGCGGCGTGCAGGAAAAAGCGAAAAATGCTGTGGAGGAAAAGGCGGCGGAGACGGGACGCATTTTGTCTTACGACGAGCTTTCCTCCAATAAAAAATACGTGCTGCAAAATTCCGCCATCCGCAGGGTGGACGATCTGCTTCGGAACCGTCCGGAGCTTCTTTCCGAAATCTGGCCGGACTGCGAAGCCCATACCCTTTGGCAGGCAAAAATATATCCGCTCCGCCATACGATGCAGGAAGCCGTCGAAGCGGCCCTTGCCTTCTGGCAGGAGGGAGAGCTCCCGAAAGAGCCCCGCGCCAGCATGTGGGAAAGCTTCAACCGCACGGATTCGGAGGATCTTGCCAAAAGAATGCGGCGGTATGAAAAAATACAATAGAGAAAACGGCAGCAATCCCGGCAGCGGCGCACAGCCTTTGCCGGGATTTTCAATTGAATCGGATTCATGCTTTGTTGAAAAAAGACCATTAGCATAATATGCACCTACTTACTTATATAAAACATACGCGGAAACGAATTTATAGTTTGTTAACAGGAAGACAATTATGTCAGAATTAAAAGAAAAACGCGACCAATTGTTTAAAGACCTTTGGGCCGGCAAGAGACCTGAAAGAGTTCCGATTACTTTCAGCGCAGGCCAGGACTTCGCGATCAGCTATTTCGGCTATGATCCGAAGGTAGACATGTACAACATTCCTCTTACCTATGAAATGGCGGACAAGATGGCACAGCTGGTTCCGGGAGACGTACTCCCCATGGGCGCAGGCTCTCCGGCAGCAATTTACCGCTATGAAAAAGCATTGTTCATGACAGTAGGATCCGACGGATTCTTCCAGCACCCGGACATCGCTCCGATGACCGTGGAAGAATACCCGGAACTGATTGCAGATCCGCTCAAGTTCATCGTTGAGAAGATTCACCCCAGAGTATTCGGACTGATTGCAGACGATCCCGAATACGGTCAGCTGAGAGTCAACATTGCCAGACAGGTTATCGGCAAGATGTACCAGGGACTCGGCCCGAACCTCGCGCAGAAGTACGACCGTTCCGACGTTCAGAGCCAGGCTATCATTCTCTGGGCTCCTCTGGACTTTATCGCAGACTACATCAGATCCTTCTCCACCATTCTGACCGATATCAGAAGATATCCGCAGTACGTAATCGATTCCTGCGAAGCAGTATGCGACTACGAAATCGAGCAGGCAAAGAACCTGCCGACACCGAACACCAACGGCAAGATTACATTCATCTCCATGCCGCTGCACATGGCACCGTTCATGAGAACCAAGGACGTTGCAAAGTTCTACTTCCCGTCCTACAAGAGAGTTGTTGCAGGATTCCAGGATCTGGGATTCCACGTACAGACCCACGCAGAACAGGATTGGACACCGCATCTTGAAATCATCAGCGATCTGCCCGGCAGATGCTTCATCAAGTTTGAGGACGCTCATCCCAGCGAAGTTGTTAAGAGAGTTTCCACCCAGCACATCTTCGGCAACATGTATCCGAACAACCTGCTCAAGTTCGGAACCAAGCAGGAGAACATTGACAAGGCTAAGGAATACCTCGATATCCTGATGCCGGCCGGAAACTACGTATTCTCACCGAACAAGGGACCGCTCCGCAAGTATGACCTCAACCTCGAAAACGTGAACGCTCTGGCAGAATTCATCAGCGAATACGGTGTATACAAGTAGTCTGAAGTTTTTCGACAATTATCGTTTACAAGTTTTACGGAGGAAAGAAAATGAGTGAATTCAAAGGCAGACTCTCCAGAGAAGAGTTAGTTGAAAGATACAACATGACCGAACAGGACAAGGTTTACCTGCTCGACATTTTTGATGAAGTAGAAAAGGCTGTTTACAGACATCTTTCTTATCATCTGTAGTCTTTCAAAGAGAGTACAAGCAAATCGAAAAGACAGCTGCTGCGGATTTCCGCAGCAGCTGTTTCATTACATCCACGGTTATGCTGACTGTTGTGAACGCAAAACTGCAGAAACATATCCGTGCCGAAAAGTCGCAAGGAATAAGAGCCTTGCCCTTCAGTACCCGTCAGCGAAAGGGCACCCTGTCCGCATAATTTCTTGTATTGCAGGCATTCGCATGGTATTATGAGCATATATTTTATATTATCCGTATTTTATTTATATTTCACAAAAAAAGGAGCCGTCAGATGAAAAAAATTTGTGCGCTTTTACTGGCACTGATTATGACTATGACCCTGTGCCAATGGGGAGCATCGGTCTATGCAGAAGACCCTGTCCACCCCATTCGCAAAGCGGTTATGAGTTTTGATCCGGAATTTAATGACGAAGAATATAATTTAATATATATTCACACTTCGTCCGTCCCCGGCGATGCCTTAAAACAGGAAAGCTTTTATTCCCAGACCCTGGAGGACAGAATTACCAATCACTGCTTCAGCTATGCGATTCTTCAAGACGGAGAAAAACCGGAAGGCGACTATTATACCGTCTATCCGGACGGTTCCGTTTCCAAGGATCCGATTGAAAGTACCTCTTTCAGCAACGAAAAGTTTGCCCGTAAAACAACAGGTCTTGTAACCCTGCAGGGTGATGAGGTTTTGGCAGTTCCCGTCAAAAAGGGAGCCTCTTATGATGTTATGCCGCGGTATTCCCTCCCGTCAACGACGGATGAAACCGCTCCCTACGGCTGGCCCTACGGAATAGAAGCAGGACTTCCGGATGACGTCGACAATATTTCTCCGATGTCTTTGAACGAATCGGATATCAAGGGATACATGGGGACCTCCGACCAGGAGGATCTGGAGCTGAACTTCTCTTATGAGTGGAAGGCCTTTTATTTCCTGGAAATTGAAGCGGAAATTACTAACACCGAGAAAAAGATTATTGATCTGGGCGGATACAGCAAGCTCCCGGATGATATCATTACCTACTATATTGAAATTCGTAACGATGAAACGGGTGAAATTACCCCCCTTCCCGCGGATTGGTATTTTAATATCGGCTGCAATGACCACGAATACGTTAAAATCACCAAGGGTGACGGACTGATTGAAGCGGTCTGCGGATACAACGACCGGGACGACTGTGAATGCACCGGTGAATTGGAGGTGCGCATCCCCTACGGTTACAGCTATCGTCTACACGTTTATGATGCCAGCGAAGAATACGGCTACGACGGATTCCGAGCCATTGAAGGAATTCAGGACGAAGGCGGCTTCTGCAAGCCTGAATATGCGATGACTTATCAGGAAGTAACCTTCTTCCCCCTGACGGAAACCATTCGCGTGGAAAAGGAAATCAGCGGCAACGTACCGGACGAGAAATTCGATTTCCACGTTACCAGAGATGTTGCCGCCGTCAACGGATCGTTATCCCGCTATTATGGCGACAACGAATTCTGCGACTATACGCCGGATCTTCTGCACTATCGCTACCGTCTGTACGACTCCTATACAAATGAAGAAATCGAGCCGGACGTGGATCATCGCACTTCCATGGACGGTCACTTTACATTAAAAACCGGTCAGTATGCCATTTTCAGAACCTATACGGTTCCCGAGGATTACCGGGACGAAGAAGGAAAGGTTCTGTATGACAGCTGGTCTTACTTCGACGATTTCTACGATATGGTTCCCGAAAATCTGCAGCATCGGGACGAATATGTCTTCGAAGAAACTACAGAAGGTCCGTTCTTTACGGAGATCGAGCATCGGACTCCGAACGGATCCACTATGATTCAAGGTCAGCGGGCAGAAAACGTAATCGGTATGGATGGCCTGTACTTCCACAATTATCTTCCCGGCGGAGATTTGACCGTAACCAAGACCCTTGCCGGAAACGCTGCGGACCCCGATCAGGAGTTCAGCTTTACCGTTACTCTGCAGGGAGACAGCTCGGTAAACGGTACTTACGGCGACATGACCTTTGAA
>JAZUKP010000012.1:0-3347 GCA_045643345.1 Anaerovoracaceae bacterium
GCCGGAAGGCCCGGTTTTGGTTGACGAATGCCGCCGAAGAACCGGCTGCGCCAAAAAGAAAAGAGGTTTCCTATGAAAACAACAAAAAGCATTTTATGGATATTGGTCCTGCTGCTGATTTTTACCGGCTGCAGCAGAAAACCCGTGGAGGTCACCCTGGATGCGGACAACGGAACCACGCCCCGGGTGGTGCAGGTGGAAAAAGGCAGCACCCTGACAGAGCCTGCGGCTCCGGTCAAGGAAGGCTACGATTTTGTCTGCTGGACAGAAGACAAAGAAGAAGCCGATGCGGCACCCTTCGATTTCTCCGCGCCGGTGCGCAGCAATCTGAAACTGAAGGCTGTATATAAAGAAAGTTATTTCTTCGTGACGGAGAAAAACCACGGCGGCATGGACGGCGCCGGAACCCAGCTTACCCTTCCCGAACTGAGCGGAAACCTTAAAGTCTGCTGGTTCGCCGTAGGATCCGGCGAAGATGCGGAAAAGATGCCGATATACACTTTTAAAACCCTGCCCGCCGGGCTGGAACTTTTCAGTGCTTCCGGGCATCCCGACGGCCGGGACGAAATCTATCACCGCAGAGGTTCGGAATACCCGTCCCTGCTCTTCCTGCAGTACTGGCAGGTGGGCGGCAAACGGCTGGTGGAACTGACCGTGACGGACAAAAACAACCGGGAAAGCGTTTCGGTGCAGGGAAATCCCGCCTACTTCTACGACAACCCCCTGCCGGGCAAATGCGCTTCGGTCATCTGGCTGGACCAGGAGAAGAACCTGATCTTCGTGCTCCGCAGCAATCTGGGAAAAGAGGTTCTGCTTGCTGCGGCGGAAAATCTGGAGTTTACCGGATATCAAAAAGACCCCGAGGAGCCGGTGATTCCCCCTTCTTCTATCATCGATGAAAACGGAAACTATATTTTCACCGACCGGGAGTACCCGCTCTGCATAAAGCATCCCTTCCCCGATGCGAACGAGCTGATGGAGACCCACACTGCAGAAGAACTGCGGCTGACGGCGAAGACCCCCTCCGATCAGGAGATTGCGGAGTTCTACGCCCGCGCAATTTCGGTGATGAACGCGGTATACTTTTGCGACTGGCCGTCGGGTCCGGATTCCAGTCCATGGTACCGGGACGGGTCGTTCTGGGCTTTTGACGATTATATGGATCTGAGCCCCTGCTTTGCCTCCGGCGAAAATTTTGTACAGAAAATCGGCGCATTCTTCGGAGAGGAACGTGCCGGAAAGTTCATCGGCTACGACAACAATTATATGGTCTTCGACGGTAAAATTTACGGGAGCATTCGAGGCAAAGGAAGCTGGTATGAACTGACCAATCCCCGCATCGGAGAAATCCGCCGAGAAGACGGCTGTATTGAAATTACCGAGCTTTACGACCTTTACGAGGACGATACTCTGAGCAAAAAGCTGGGCACCTTCGCCCAGGTCAACACCATGGTGTACCGGGACGGTCACTGGTACTTTACCGCGCTGGAGGATGTAATCAACGGCTACTCTATTTACGAATAGCTTCGGCAAGGCGGAAATGGGCCGCAGAGAAATCGCTTCGGCAAGGCGGAAATCAAAAAAAAGTGACCGGCACCGGATTTTTTCGTCTTGATAAGTAAAATATTCGTTACAAAAGGAGCGTCCCATGAAAAAATACATTGCACTGCTTCTGGCTTTTGTCCTGCTGCTTTCGCTGGCGGCCTGCGGACAGAGTCCCGAGAAGACCGGGAAAAACGATCCCGGCAGCGACCCGTCAAAAGACCGGCCCCATCCGAAAAGGCCCACCGAGGGCTATCAGCTGATGGCGGCGGTTTACCCGCAGCTGACCAAATTGCCCAACGAAGAGGAGTACCGAAGCGGCACCGGCCAGGTTGACTGGACCGCCTACAGCGAGGCCTACGACCAATACACTGCGGATCGGCGGGCCCTGCGCACCGCCCTCGGCACCTACGAAGAGAAGCTGCTGCCCTATCTGCAGAAGGCCATCCCCGGCTTCCTGTCGGAAAATGCGGGCGAAAATCCGGTCTGCTCCCCTTTAAACATCTACATGGCTCTGGCCATGACGGCGGAATGCACCGACGGAGCGTCCCGGGCCCAGCTGCTGGACCTGCTGGGGGTCAAGGATCTGACCGAGCTGCGCACCGTTGCCAAGGCCCTCTGGGAAAACCACTACTGCGATGACGGGGTGCTGACCTCGACGCTGGGTTCTTCCCTCTGGATGGCGGACAAATTTGAATTCAACGATGAAACCCTGGCCCTGCTGGCGGAGCACTACTACGCCTCCTCCTTCGCGGGCGAGCTGACCGACGCGGACTTCTTCGAAAGCTTCAAAAACTGGCTGAACGAACAGACCGGCGGCCTTCTGAAGGACCAGATCGGCAAGCTGGAGCCCTTCACCGAAGATTCTCTGATGACCATTGCCACCACCATCTACTTTAAGGGGCGCTGGAGCGCGGATTTTGACAAGTCGCTGACCGCGCCGGATACCTTCCACGCCCCCGGCGGCGACCTGCAGACCGACTTTATGCACAATGTCTTCACCGGCTCCTACTACGTTTGTGACGGATTTACCGCAGTGCCTCTTTCCATGGACGGCGGCGCCCGGATGTGGATCTTCCTGCCGGACGAGGGTCACAGTGCAGCGGAACTGCTGGCGGGCGGCAAGGCGGCCTCCTGGCTGATGAGCGAAACCCGGGAACAGCAGAGCTTCTTCCGGAGCATTCACGTATCCCTGCCGAAATTCGACGTAAACGCCTCTCTGAACCTGAACGATTCCCTGCAGAAGCTGGGCGTGACTGAAATTTTCAACCCGCTGACTGCAGATTTCAGCCCCCTGACCCCCACGCCGAACACCTATGTTTCCAAGGTGCAGCACGACGCCCGGGTCAAGATCGACGAGGAAGGCTGCGAAGCGGCGGCCTTCACCCTGGTGATAATGTACAACGGTACGGCCATGTCCCCGGACGAAGTCGAATTTATCGTGGACCGGCCCTTCGTGTTCGCCATTACCATGCAGGACGACCTGCCCCTCTTTGTGGGCCAGGTAAATGTGCCGCAGTAAGACTGACCTGTCTTTTGGAGCCAGGTGAATGTGACGAAGTAAAGGCTGGCCTGTCGGAGGACTTGCCGATGAGCAAAAACGCTCATAAATGATGCAAAACCAGACGTTTATGAGCTTCGCAAAATCTTTAAAAAATGAAAAGTGGCTTATAGGACAAAAAGTGTTGATAAAAAAGCTGAAAACCCTTGGAATTTAAACGATTCTAAGGGTTTTATCTTGTTTAAAACAAGATATAGGCTGGACAAAAAGTGTTGATAAAAAGGCTGAAAAGTATTGAAATTTC
>JAZUKP010000013.1:0-4807 GCA_045643345.1 Anaerovoracaceae bacterium
CAGCAGAATCAGGACAATCAGTCCGAAAAAGGCGGCTGCCGTTATCCCCGGCGCGGGGAGGTTTAAGTTGAGTTTATTCATTGTATTTCAGGCATCCTTACATTAAATCAGATTCTTTTTTTATTATACGCTTCTGTGCCGCCGAAGGCGAGTTTTATATTATTTGAATCGTAAATCGAGCATTTACAAAGTTTTTTATATATTTCGGATTTTTTATTAATAAAAGTTAAAAAATACCGTTGACAAAATGTATTATTCGTGTAAAATATACGCATATTATTTGAATAGCGCATAATTTTATGCAAGAAAGGGATAAAAAATGTATAAGAAAATTTTTGCTTTGTTATTGGCTTTAATTATGGTGTTCTCTCTGGCCGCCTGCGGAGAGAATAAAGAAAAGGAAGATGATCCGAAGGATGATCCGAAAAAGGAATCCTGGTGGGACGGTCCTTCCTACGAAGAAGTAAAGAAGAATCTGGGAAAAGCGGAGATTACCATCGGTGAAAAGACCGGCGTTCTGGCTTCCGTGCTGGAAAAGGGTGTTCTGGTCATCGGAACCTCTCCGGACTATCCGCCTGCGGAATATGTGGACATGGTTACCGGCGAAATCAAGGGCGAAGAAATTCTTCTGGCTCAGTATATTGCAAACTCTCTCGGTGTAGAACTGAAGGTGGAAAGCATGGACTTTGATGCAGTTCTTACCTCCGTTGCCACCGGCAAGATCGATCTTGGTATTTCCGGCTTCGGATACAAGGCAGACAGAGCCGAAAACTACGAAATTTCCATCGGCTATCAGATTGCATCCACCGATGGGCATCACACCATTCTGGTAAAGGCCGATGATGTGGATAAATACAATTCTCTGGCAGATTTCGAGGGCAAGGTTATCGACGCGCAGATTAACTCTCTGCAGGAAATGTATGTAAAGGATCAGATCAAAAATCCGCAGTATCAGCCCATTACCTCCCTGGATCAGGGAATTCTGGACCTGATGGCGGGAAAGGTTGACGCAGTTGCTCTGGACAGCACCACCGCCATGAACTATGCGGCCCAGTCCGACGGACAGCTGGTAAGCTTATTCGAAGCGAAAAAGCTGGAATTCGACCTTTCCATCTATAACGATTACGAAGGAAATATCTGTGTTGCCCGGAAGGGAGAGACCAGCTTTATGAATGCCGTTAACCAGGTGCTTCAGCAGGCCATGGACAACGGTGTTCTGAAGAATATGTATTATGCTTCCTGCGAGGACGCCGGCGTTCTGCCCGACGTAATGCCGGAAGATCTGGATAAGCAGGAGTAATAGGGAGAGACATTCATGGGTCCTGGAATTCTGGAAGTTTTAGAGGAATACTACCCCATATTCTTAAAGGGTATGGTGGGTACCTTAAAGTATGCAGCCATCGCCGTAGGTCTCGGCTCCATCCTGGGTACGCTGGTGGGTTTCCTGCACATGTCGAAAAATAAGGTCGTCAGCACCATTGCCGGCGGGTATGCCACCATTCTGCGGGGCACTCCGCTGCTGGTACAGATGTACATCGCGTACTATTTCATTCCCATGGCGATGCCCATACTGGATTTTCTGACGAAGGAGCAGTGCGTTATACTATCCCTTACGCTTAACTCCAGCGCCTACGTATCCGAAATTATCCGAGGCGGCATTCAGTCCGTTGACATCGGCCAGACCGAAGCGGCCCGAAGCCTGGGCATGAGCTCGACTCACTGCATGACAAGAATCGTTCTGCCCCAGGCATTTAAGGCGATTCTGCCGTCCATGGGCAACGAGTACATTTCCATGGTAAAGGAAACCTCTCTGGCAGGAACCTTTGCTCTGTACGAGTTGATGTTTACAAAGACCTTGCTGGCCGGAAAATATCTGATCTGGCAGCCCTTGTTCATCATCGCCGGTATCTATCTTGTTCTGACCATCGTGCTCAATGCATTGGTAAAGCTTTTGGAAAGGAGGCTTGCGGCAAGTGAAAAACAGTAATCAGGAAGTACTGATCAAAGTCGAAGACCTTCATAAATCCTTCGGAAAGCTGGATGTTTTAAAGGGCATCAACGAAGAAATCTACAAAGGCGAGGTGGTTTCTATTATCGGTCCCTCCGGCGGCGGAAAATCCACCTTTCTTCGCTGTTTAAACCTTCTGGAAAAACCGGAAAAGGGCAGTGTGTATTTCGAAGGGGAAGACATTACAAAAATCAAAAAGCAGGCAGAGCTGGACAAGCCCAGACAGAAGATCGGCATGGTCTTCCAGCAGTTCAACGTGTTTCCTCATCTGACAGCTCTGGAAAATATGACCCTTGCGCCCACGCTTGAAAAGGGGATGAGCAAAGAAGAAGCCGAAGATATGGCAATGAAGCTTCTTACCAAGGTAGGAATTGCGGACAAAGCCAACGTGTACCCCGGCAAGCTCTCCGGCGGACAGAAGCAGCGTCTTGCCATTGTGCGGGCGCTGGCCATGAACCCGGATGTAATGCTTTTCGACGAGCCTACCAGTGCGCTGGACCCGGAAATGGTAAAGGAAGTATTAAACGTAATCAAGCAGCTGGCCGAAAGCGGCATGACCTGCGTCATCGTAACCCACGAAATGGGCTTTGTGCGGGAAGTTTCCGACAGAATTCTCTTTATTGACGACGGTATCATTCAGGAAGAGGGCACCCCTGATGAAATCTTCAACCATCCCAAGAGTGCCCGGGTAAAAGAATTTTTGGATAAGGTGCTTTAAGATGAATACCACATTTACTTACGATCATTATTATCTGCAGGACGAGATCGAGGCACACATCGCACAGCTGGAAAAGGATTATCCCCAGCTGGTAAGCTCCGAGGTTCTGCTGACCACCAAGGACGGCAATCATGTAATCGCCGTTACCCTGACCAACAAAAATACCGGCGCGGCCTGTGATAAGCCCGCCTTCCATATCGATGGCAACACCCACGCGGGCGAAGTTACCGGCATGATGGCTGCCATGCATACCATGGACTATCTGGCAAGCAACTACGGCAAGGACGAGAAGGTGACATTCCTTCTGGACCATACGACCGTATATGTGATTCCCTGCGTGTCTCCGGACGGATCCCAGACCTATCTGACCACGCCTTATGAGCTTCGTTCCGTCAACCGTGATTACTACGAACTGGGCGAAGGCCTGCAGCAGGCAGACCTGGATGGCGACGGCGCCATCCGCATGATGCGTGTGAAGGATCCCTACGGTGCCTGGAAGAAGAATCCGGAGGATTCCGGTCTGATGGTAAAGCGTACTCCGGATGACGTGTGCGGAGAATTCTACAGCATTTACAGCGAGGGCGAAGTATCCGGATTCGATGGCGTGCAGCTGAAAATGCAGAAGGAGAAGTGGGGCCTGGACTTTAACCGCAACTATCCCTTCGGCTGGTTCCCGGAATACCGCCAGCCCGGCGCAGGGGCTTATCCCTTAAGCAATCCGGAAAACAAAGCTCTGGCAGAGTGGATCATCAATCATCCCAACATCGGTTCCGTGGCTACCAACCACACCAGCGGCGGCATTCTTCTTACCGTTCCGGGCACCTATCCGGAAAAGAAGGCTCCGGCGGCAGACATGGCTCTCTTTAAGAAGATGGCGGCCATGGGTACGGAAGAGACCGGCTATGCAGCCATCAATATTTTCGATACCTTTACCGTGGATCAGGACAACTATTCCTCCGGCGCTTTCGACGATTACTGCTACGAAACTCAGGGCATCTATGCCATGACCCTGGAGCTGTGGGATCTGGACAAGCGGGCCGGCGTTAAATCCTTCTGGGAGGAAATTCCCGACGATAAGAAGGAAGCGGAGAACTTTGCCAAGCGCATGGCATGGGTCAAGGAAAACGCGCCGCAGTACTATCTGGACTGGACGGAATTTGACCATCCGCAGCTGGGCAAGGTGGAAATCGGCGGCTTTAACTTTAAGTTTACCATGCAGAATCCGCCTCAGAATCTGCTGACCCAGGAATGCGAAAAGATTACGAAATTCATGGTTCGCTGGGCACTGGCCATGCCGCGTCTGGTAATTGACGACGTAAAGGCAAGCCAGCTGGGTGAAGATTTCTGGCAGATTGATGCGGTGGTTTCCAACGCAGGCTTCCTGCCCACCTATCTTTCTCAGAACGCCAAGAAGCTGAAGGTGGATAAGCCCGTTACCGTGGCCATCGATGCAGACGGACTGGTATCCGGCGCAAAGGTGCAGGACATCGGTGATCTTTCTTCCTACGGCCTGTGCAGCACCGGCGAATTCTTCTACGGAAATATCAGCACCGAAAACGGTGACCCGATTTCCAAGAAGGTAACCTGGATTGTAAAGGGAAAGCCGGAAAGCGTAACCGTTACCGCCCAGAACCCGAAAGCGGGTAAGGTGAGCAAGACGATAAAACTGTAATAGAAAAACCGGGAGCCGAAAGACTCCCGGTTTTTAAGTCAGCTATTTAAGCAGCCGCGCATCATGAATCTTTGCATTGGGGAACCACTCCTGTATTAGGTTCAGATCGATGTTTTTTCTTCGCTTAAACAGCCATTTCCACTCAATGCAGAAACAAACAAGGTTTTCGTCATCACATCGGGGTAGGTAATACTTCAGTCTAAAGTAGCCTAGATTCCCATTTTTCATCTTATATGCTGCAGTGCCGCCGTCTCTGCTGACGATATAAAATGCGAATCGGTCCAGAATTACGTTCGAAATTTTCGTTGTTGGAAAGCTGCACTGTTCCCCGTTTATGTAATGAAAAACTGTGTTTTCGTCTTCAAAAGAAATTGAGCCAACCAGATGTCCGATAGTTGAATAAAGCATC
>JAZUKP010000014.1:0-20594 GCA_045643345.1 Anaerovoracaceae bacterium
CCGGTAATGGAGGAATTACTCAATGGCTGAATACATGATGGCTCTGGATCAGGGCACCACAAGCTGCAGATGCATTCTTTTTGATAAAGAAGGCAATATGATTTCCGTGGCACAGAAAGAGTTTACTCAGTTTTTTCCCCAGCCCGGCTGGGTGGAACATGACCCCATGGAGATCTGGTCGACCCAGATCGGAGTGGCAAAAGAGGCTATGCTGAAAATCGGAGCAAAAGCTTCGGATATTGCCGGTATCGGTATTACCAACCAGAGGGAAACCACGGTGGTCTGGGACAAAAATACCGGGAAACCGGTTTATAACGCCATTGTCTGGCAGTGCCGCAGAACTGCGGATTACTGCGACAGTCTGGCGCAGCAGGGGCATGGGGAACTGATCAAAGCCAGAACCGGACTTCTGATCGATCCCTACTTCTCCGGAACCAAAATCCGCTGGATCCTGGAAAACGTACCCGGTGCCCGGGAAAAAGCGCAGGCGGGAGATCTGCTTTTCGGCAACATCGATACCTGGCTGATATGGAATCTGACCGGCGGAAAAGTGCATGTTACGGATTATTCCAACGCTTCCCGCACCATGCTTTTCGATATATATAAACTTTGCTGGGACGAAGAAATTCTGAAGATTCTGAACATCCCGGCTTCCATGCTGCCCACGCCCATGCCCAGCAGCTGCATTTACGGTTACACGGAAGAAGAACTGCTCGGCGGAAAAATCGCCATTGCGGGCGCTGCGGGAGACCAGCAGTGCGCCCTGTTCGGACAGGCATGCTTTGCTTCCGGTCAGGCAAAAAATACCTACGGAACCGGCGGTTTTCTGCTGATGAATACGGGGGAAACTCCGGTGGAATCCAAAAACGGACTGGTCACCACCATTGCCTGGGGATTGAACGGAAAAGTAAACTACGCGCTGGAGGGTTCCATTTTCGTGGCTGGAGCTGCCATTCAGTGGCTGCGGGACGAGATGGGTCTTCTGAAGAATTCTGCAGAATCCGAAGAAGCCGCGCTGCGGGTATCCGACACCGGCGGTGTCTATATGGTACCGGCCTTCGTCGGTCTGGGTGCTCCTTACTGGGATCCTTACGCCAGAGGCTTAATCTGCGGAATTACCCGGGGAACTACAGCGGATCACGTTATCCGTGCTACCCTGGAAAGCCTTGCTTATCAGACTGCAGACGTTCTTTCCGCCATGGAGCAGGACAGCGGTATTTCTCTGGATTCTCTGCAGGTGGACGGCGGTGCATCCGCCAATAATTTCCTGATGCAGTTCCAGGCGGATATGATCGGTACAGCCGTTAAAAGACCCTCCTGCATAGAAACGACCGCTCTGGGCGCGGCATATCTTGCCGGTCTGGCGGTCGGTTACTGGAAAAACACGGACGATATTCAAAGCAACTGGAAGGTGAGCGGAAGCTTTGTTCCCTCCATCAGCGGAGAGGAAAGGGCCCGGAAGCTTTCCGAATGGCATAAAGCCGTGGAAAGAACCAGATAAATCATTCTTCGGTAATGCCGAAATACGCCATAACCGCAGCTTTAAACTCCTGTGCGGTACGAGAAAGATATTTTTCCCGGCGGAAAGAAACCATCATTTTGCGGGAGAAGTTCTTATTGATGAATGGAATAAGACAAAATTTATTGCTGTCGATACATCCGGAAATTCCGTCCGGAATAATGCCGATTACTGTCCCGGTTTCAATCATTTGAAGCTGGGACAGTCTTGTATTTGTAAAACTGACGGAATGAAATTTCAAGTCCAGTGCTTTGCAGATCTGATAACTGAAATCCATCTGATTGTTGTTTTTCATAAAGACGATGTCCTGATTTTCCAGCAGTTTGGTGGAAATAATCGGATACTCCGCCAGTGGGTGTTCTTTTGATACCGCCAGAAGATATTTCTCCGGTTCGATGGGATAGCCCGAAAATTTGGAGAATTTATTTTCATCCGGGAAGACCAGAATGTCATAGTTCTTGATATCCGGATTATCCTGGGTTTCCAATTCAAAATCAAAGTCGAAATTGCATTCTGGGTGGTTCTTTCCGAAATCGGAAGCCAGTCGGATGAAAGCTTCGCTGCAGCCCGCGATTCCCAGATGAATATAGGTGCTTTCGTTTCCCATCATGCGGGAAATGTCGATTTTTGCTTCTTCCAGATTGGCATACATTTCGCTGACGCATTTTAAAAAGCGTTCTCCCTGGGCATTCAGAACGATTTTTTTCCCGGTGCGGTCAAAAAGCTTAACGTTCAGTTCTTCTTCCAGATTATTGATGCTTTTGGACAGGGCAGGCTGATTGACGCCCAGAATTTCGGCTGCTTTGGAAAGATTGTTCAGCTGTGCAACGGTGGCAAAATACCGTAATTGATTCAGATTCATGGCAAACTCCTTTGAAAAACCGAGTTCATTATATTCTTTTTATATTCCATTTGGCAATATGTTTTTCTCTCGTATTGATTTACTATACATTCGATGAATATTAAAATTATAATGACTATATATGTATGTAAAAAGTATAAATCAGGAGGTGCTTTTACTTATGAAACATTTAGTAGTAAGACCTGAACTCTGCCAGGGCTGCAGAACTTGCGAACTCGTTTGCTCTTTCGGCCATTATCAGCAGTTCAATCCGAGAATGTCCAACGTAAGCGTTCTCGATTTTGAAAAAGAAAAGATTCAGGTTCCGGTAGTATGCCAGCATTGTGAAGACGCAAGCTGCGTTAAGGTTTGCCCGGTACACGCAATCACCAGAAGCGAAGACGGCGTAGTTACAATCAACTACGACAAGTGCATTGGATGCCGTCTCTGCAAGAATGCATGCCCCATGGGTAACATTTCTTATTCCAGCAAGATCAAGAAGGTATTCAAGTGCGACCTCTGCGGTGGAGATCCCAAGTGCGCACAGTTCTGCCCGACACATGCTATCACAGTAGAAGATGCTGATGCAGTTGACGTTCGCAAGAAGCTTACTGCAGACAAGATCGTTGCAGCAGTAGTTAAGGAGGATTAATTCATGAATTACGGATATGTAGGAACAATCCTGAGAGTTAATCTCAACACCGGAAAAATCGTTAAGGAACCCCTTAACATGAAATACGCAAAGGAATACGTCGGTGCCAGAGGTCTGGGAACCAAGTATTTCTGCGCAGAAGTAGATCCGAAGATCGATGCTCTGGGACCGGACAACAAGGTTATCTTCATGACAGGCCCGCTCACCGGTACTGCAGCAACATCCGCAGGACGTTACAACGTAGTATGCAAGTCCCCGCTGACCGGAACCATCGAAGCTTCCAACTCCGGCGGATACTTTGCACCGCAGCTCAAGTATGCAGGATATGACGGAATCATCTTCGAAGGCGTTTCCGAAAAGCCGGTATACCTCTATATCAACGACGACGTAGTAGAACTTCGCGACGCTTCCGCACTCTGGGGCAAGGACGTATTTGAAACCACAGATATGCTCAAGGCTGAAGTCGGCGATGAATTCGAAATCGCATGCGTATCCAAGGCTTCTGAAGACGGATGCCTCTACGGAAACGTTATGAATGACAAGCATCGTGCAGCAGGAAGAGGCGGCACAGGTGCTGTAGTTGCAACAAAGAAACTCAAGGCTATCGCAGTTCGCGGAACAGGTTCCGTATTCGTAGCAAAGCCGGAAGAATTCTTCAGTGCAATTACCGATGCGAGAGACAAGCTCCAGGCTCACCCGGTTACTGGAACAGGTCTGCGCGCATTCGGTTCTCAGGTTCTGATTAACATCATCAACGGTGTTGGCGCTATGCCGAAGAACAACTGGAGAGACGGTTCCGTATTCCCGGATGCCGACATGATCTCCGGCGAAGCACTGGCAGACAAGTACCTGGTTCGCAATAAGGGCTGCTTCGGCTGCTCCATCGGCTGCGGTCGTGTGGTAGACATCAAAGAAGGACCCTTCAAGTCTGAAGGCGAAGGTCCGGAATATGAAGCAGGATGGGGCTTCGGCGCTGACTGCGGCGTAAACGACCTGGCAGCAGTTTGCAAGGCAAACTTCCTCACCAACCAGTACGGCGTAGACGCCATTACCATGGCTACCACCGTTGCATGCTGCATGGAACTCTGCGAAATGGGCGCCATCGATGCCGAAAAGGAAATCGGATTCCCGGTACACTTCGGTGATGCAGAAGCTATGGTTAAGCTGACCGAGCTTGCATGCAAGCAGGAAGGCTTCGGAAAGATCCTCGGACTCGGCTCTTACAGAATGGCAGAAAAGTACGGTCATCCGGAACTCTCCATGTCCGTAAAGAAGCAGGAAATGCCGGCATACGACGGACGTGCTATCCAGGGTATCGGCCTTGAATATGCAACCTCCAACAGAGGCGGCTGCCACGTTCGTGGTTATGTTATCAGCCCTGAAGTTCTGGGAATTCCGGTACAGACAGACCCGCTCGTAACAGAAGGCAAAGCAGCTCTCCTGAAGACATTCCAGGATCTGACCGCTCTCGTAGATGCTTCCGGTATCTGCCTCTTCACCACCTTCGGAATCGGACTTCCGGAAGTTGCTGCAATGTACAGAACCGCAGTAGGCTCCGATGAAACCGACGAAGAAATCCTGCTCAAGGGTGAAAGAATCTGGAACCTGGAGAAACTCTTCAACATCGCTGCAGGCGTTGAAAAGGATACACTTCCGCCGAGACTTCTTACCGAACCGCTTCCGGAAGGACCGGCAGCAGGCAAGGTAAGCCAGCTCGAAACCATGCTCAAGGAATACTACGCAGTACGTAACTGGGATGAAGACGGTGTTCCGACAGCAGAAAAGAAAGCTGAATTAAATCTTCAGTAATATAACTGATTCATAAGTAAGTTATCAGCTAAAACAATCCGGAAGCAGAGAAATCTGCTTCCGGAATTTGAAATTATAGGGAAATATGATAAAAGTTAGCTTTTTTGCCTATTATAGGGATAAAGAATACGCCGGATGCAAGGAATTGACCATGGAAACGCCGGAGAATCTGCATGAACTCGGAAAGATTTTAAGCGACAGATTCGGAGACACTTTCAGAAATGAGTTCTTTTCGCCGGATGGAAGCGACATCGGGGAAAGAACCATCGTGTTTATCAACGGAAGAAGTGTGAATTTCCTCGGTCGTCTGAATGCACCCATCAAGGACAACGATCACGTGCTGATTTTCCCTGTAGTGGCAGGCGGCTGATTATCGTATCGAAAGGCAGAAAAAATGCAGATTTCAACTGAAGAAATTAAGAACATATTAGATAAGTATCCTCATGAACAGCGCTATGCTCTGGCCATCATGCAGGATATGCAGAGAACCTTCAACTACATTCCCAAGGAAGGAATGATTGCCGCATCCGAACATATCGGAAGCCCGCTTTCTTCTCTTTATTCCATGGCAACCTTCTATAAAGCTCTTTCTCTGAATCCGAAGGGAAAGCACATCATCAAGCTTTGCGACGGTACTGCCTGCCATATCAGAGGAGCAAACAACCTGGTCAACGGCGTTAAGTCCATTCTTGGCATCGGCGACGGCCAGACCACAGAAGACGGAATGTTCTCTCTGGAACTGGTGAACTGTCTTGGTTCCTGCGCGCTGGCACCGGTTATGGTGGTAGACGAAGTGTACTACGGAAAGATGACTCTGGAAAAAATGCCGGAACTTCTGAATTCTTTTAAAGAGGAGGCTGCGGAATAATGAAGACGATACTTGTTTGCTGCGGAACCGGCTGTCTTGCCAACGGCAGCATGAAAGTTGCGGAAACATTCGAAAAGCTTCTTGCGGAAAAGAATGTATGCGCAAAAGTGGAATGCGAAGTTAAGAAAACCGGATGCAACGGTTTCTGTGAAAACGGTCCTCTGGTAAAGATTGAACCGGACGATATCGCATATTACAAAGTTAAGCCCGAAGATGTAGAAGAAATCATCGATACAACCATCGTAGGAAACGAACTGGTTCAGAGACTTCTGTACAAGGGAAGCAACGGAGAACGAATCGTTACCCAGAAGGATAATCCTTTCTACGCTCCCCAGATGAAGATTGCGCTTCGCAACATCGGTAAAATCGTTCCCACCAATGTAGATGAATATATTTCCACCGGCGGTTACGAAGCCTTAAAGAAGGCACTGACCATGACACCGGAAGAAATCGTTACCGAGATGGAGAAATCCGGTCTGCGCGGCAGAGGCGGTGCAGGATTCCCCACCGGAACAAAGTGGAGAACCGCCATCGGTTATGACAGCTTCCCGAAGTACGTATGCTGCAACGGCGACGAAGGCGACCCCGGTGCATTTATGGACCGTTCCATCCTGGAAGGTGACCCCCACAGCGTACTGGAAGGTATGGCTATCTGTGCTCTTGCCATCGGTTCCGAAGAAGGCTTCCTCTATATCCGTGACGAATACAGCCTTGCTGTAAACAACGTCAGAGAAGCTATCGCACAGGCAGAAGCAAGAGGCATTCTCGGTGACAACGTTCTCGGAAGCGGAAAGAAATTCAAACTCTCCGTTGTAAGAGGCGGCGGCGCATTCGTATGCGGCGAATCCACAGCTTTAATGCAGTCCATCGAAGGTAAAGTAGGTGAACCGAGAGCAAAGTATATCCGTTCTGCACAGAAGGGTCTTTGGAATCAGCCTACTGTACTCAATAACGTAGAAACACTGGCTAACGTTCCGTACATCATTCTCCACGGCGGAGACAACTATGCAAAGGTCGGTACAGATACATGCAAGGGTACCAAGGTATTTGCTCTTGTAGGTAAAGTAAAGCGTACCGGACTGGTAGAAGTTCCTATGGGCGTAACCCTTCGTCATCTGATTTATGACATCGGTGACGGTATTCAGGGCGACAGACCGTTTAAGGCGGTACAGACCGGCGGACCTTCCGGCGGATGTATTCCTGCCTCCATGCTGGATGCTGCGGTAGACTTTGATACCTTAAGCAGTTACGGCGCCATGATGGGTTCCGGCGGAATGATCGTAATGGACGACAGAAGCTGCATGGTGGAAGTTGCCCGTTACTACGTAAAATTCCTCTCCGAAGAATCCTGCGGTAAGTGCACGCCCTGCAGAGAAGGTCTGCGTCAGCTGCTGGCCATTCTGACCGACATCTGCGAAGGCAGAGGCAAAGAAGGAGATATTGAACTCATGGAATCCATCTGCGAAACCATGCAGGACAGCTCCCTCTGCTCCCTGGGAAAATCTGCACCGAACCCGGTACTCTCTACACTGAAGTACTTCAGAGACGAATACGAAGCACATATCAAAGAGCATCGCTGCCCGGCCGGCGTATGCAAGGAACTGACCCGCTTCGAAATCGACAAGGATGCCTGCAAGGGCTGCGGCGCATGCAGCAGAGCATGCCCCACCGGCGCAGCAACCGGCGAAAAGAAGATGCCGCACGAAATCGATCCTGCAAAGTGCATTAGCTGCGGCAGCTGCCGTGAAGCATGTAAGTTTGGTGCAATTATCACGAAAGGCAGGGACGAATAATGATTATTAAGATTAACGGAAAAGAATGCGAATGCGAAAAGGGTGAATTTTTACTTCAGATTGCCCGCAGAAACGGCATCGAAATTCCTACACTCTGCCATCATGACAGTCTTCCCGGACAGGGCGCCTGCAGACTTTGTATTTGCGAAGTCTTCGAAAGAGGAAGAGGAAAAGTGGTCGTTTCCTGCGTATATCCTGTAGAGAAGGAATGCGAAGTAGAAACCGACAATGAAAAGATTCGCCGTCAGAGAGGCATGATTCTTGCACTTCTTAAGGCACGTGCTCCGGAAAGCCAGGAAATCGCTGCTCTTTGCGAAAAATATAATGCACCTGTCATCGACAGATTCATTACCATCGACAAAGAAAAGTGCGTACTTTGCGGACTTTGCGCAAAGGCCTGCGGAGAACTGGGTGCAGGAGCCATCTCCACTGTCAACAGAGGTGTTATCAAGGCTGTTTCCACACCGTTCAATGAACCCAGCGCCAAGTGCGTTGGCTGCGGAAGCTGCGCCAGAGTATGCCCCACAGGAGCAATTCAGATCAAGGAAGATTACAATACCCGCACCATTTGGGGCAAAGAATTCCCGCTGGTACACTGCCCGGAATGCGGTGCGGTTCTCGGAACCAAAGAAGAACTGGAACTTGCAGCACAGAAGAGCGGAGAACCCGTCAGAGAACTTTGCGATAACTGCAAAAAGAAGCAGATCGGTAAAGTCTTTGCGGATATTTTAAGCGAATAATCGCATATCAGTGTATCATAAGAATCCCTTTGCCATACTGCAAAGGGATTCTTTATATAACAAAATGTAAAATATAATTGACATAATGTTAAGTTTATATATAATATTGTCTTAGGATGGTATATGTTTATGGGAAAAAATCTAAAATTGAAAGCTGCAAGAGCAGAAATGGATATGACTCAGGATTTTCTGGCTGCAAAGGTAAACGTCACCCGGCAGACGATCAATGCAATCGAAAAAGGGGATTATAATCCCAGCATCAATCTTTGCAAAGCTATTTGCAGAGCGCTGGGAAAAACACTGGATGATTTATTTTGGGAGGAATAGCATGAAAAATCAGGAATTTGACGAAAGACAAATGTATATCAGGGGACAGGCGTATAAACATACATGTTTTGTCTTTATTTGGGAAATCGTCGCCGTATCCTTACTGAAAGAGTTTTCTGTTGTTTCCTTTGCACCGCTTGCGGAAATGTGTGTTTTGATGTGTCTTCCTCTTTTTGTTCTTGCCGCAGAATGCATTATTAAGGATGCCTATGACCCTATCAACACCAGACCGGGCATGATGATTTTCACATTAATGCCGATAACTTCTGTATTGACTATATTAAATCAAACAAAGAAGAAGATTCCTTTTATGAAAAACGGTGTGATTACGGAGGAAGGTGGAATTCGCTGTATTTATATCATCTGGCTTGCGCTGACCGTTTTGTATTGGGTAAATATAGCCATAGAAAGAAAAAACGAAAGAAAATAATCTGCAGAAAAAGGCGGCTTATAGTATAATAGCAGTATTATACATCCGAGCGATATGAAGAAAAAGTACATTACAATTTTCATATTGATGCTGATGCTGTTCCTTTTTCAGCCGAATTCCTATGCTGCGGACTCCGCAGGGCTTTCCTATACCATGAATTCCGACGGAAACAGTTTTACGGTAACCGGACCCGGCAGTTTTACAGGAACGGCTTTATCCATACCGAAAAGCTACAACGGAAAACCTGTTACAGGCGTGGCGGCAGATGCTTTCTACGGAAGTCAGATCAAATCTTTGTATATTCCGGTGGGCATTCAATCCATCGGTGCGAATGCTTTTTCCAACTGTAAGGCGTTAAGCTCCATTACCATCGAAAACGGTCTGACCTGGGTGGGCGACTGTGCTTTTGCCTATTGCAGCAGCTTGACATCGCTAAGTCTTCCGATTTCGGTGCAATCCATGGGAAAAGGGGTTTTTTATTACTGCACCTCCCTGAAATCTGCGGTTCTACCCCCATCTATAACAAAAGTCAGCGACTATACCTTCTATAACTGTACGTCCCTGCAGGGCATCGGGATTCCTTCCGGAGCAACGTCCATCGGAAAATATGCCTTTTTTAACTGCAGATCTTTAGAATCCGTTATTCTGCCGAAATCCGTAACGACGCTTTCGGAGGGTGCGTTCTGTCTTTGTACCGGTCTGAAGGAAATTTATGTAATGGGTAAGATTACCGATGAGGGTAACGGCGCCTATTACGGTGTGACAGCCCAGTTCCGCACGGATATGATTCGCGGGGATGTGGACGGAGATAAAAAGGTGACCAGCGATGACGCGATTCGCGTTTTATATCATTCGCTTTTCCCTGATGATTACGAAATAAACCAGAAAACGGATTTTGACGGCGACGGAAAAGAAACCTCCGACGACGCAATTTACTTATTGTATTATACTTTATTCCCGGAACAGTATCCGCTGCATTGAGCATAGAGGTGAACGATGAAAAAAATTATCAGTATTCTCATTTCATTATGTTTGATTTTCGGCATGACCACGGTGGTGTTTGCCGCTGCATCTGTATCCTGCAGTGTGTCCACTTCTTCTGTGCTTCCGGGAAACAGCTTTAAACTGACCGTTTCCGCAAAAGATGTGGGCGCGATAAAATCCATCGGTCTTACGCCGTCTTACGACTCCGCTGTTTTTGAAATTACAAAAACTTCGTGCCTGCTTTCCGGCGCTGCTTTGGCAAAATTCGACGGAAAAAATGCGGCAATTGCTTTTTCCGATGCTGTCACGCCCTCAGGGAAAATATATGAGTTTACTTTTAAAGTGAAAGATGGAGCCAAGGTCGGTTCCTATACGATCAAGGTTTCCGGTTCCTTTAAAAACGACAGCAAGGGAACCTCTGCCAGCGGTTCCGGGTCGGTAAAGATTACAGTTTCTTGTAATCATAAGTACGGTTCCTGGACGAAAGTGTCTGATCCAACTTGCACCAAAGCCGGATCTGAACAAAGAACCTGCTCTCTCTGCGGCAATACAGAAACCCGGTCCATTTCCGCTCTCGGTCATAAATACGGCAGCTGGTCTGTGAAAACAGAGCCCACCTGTACGAAAGCCGGAGAAAAGGTCCGGAAATGTTCGGTTTGCGGTGCAGAAGAAAAGACTTCCGTAAAAGCCCTGGGACATGAACTGCAGGATCCTACGGTTACCGTAGAAGCCACCTGTACTTCTCACGGTCAGGCTACCGGCCTCTGCACCCGCTGCGGTCAGGTTGCAGCGATGGAAACTCCTTTTGCGGAGCATAGTTTCGGGGAGTGGACCGAAACCAAGGCGCCGAGCTGCACGGAGAAGGGTGTTAAAACACACAGCTGCCAAGTTTGCGGCTTTGAAGCATCGGAATCCTCATTGCCTTTGGGACATCATTTCGAAGTAAAAGAAGTAATCCAGCATGCAACGATTTATTCCGAGGGAATCAGTGAGGCGATTTGCGCCAACTGCGGAGAAGCGCAGCGAGTTACCACACCCTGCATGGAGAAAAATGAAGCAACCGGCTTGCTGTTTGAGGCAGACTGCGATGTTTTCGCAGACGGTACGCAGATTCTTGCAGAAATTCTATCCCCGGCAGATGGAGAAGAGGGCATCTATACCAAATATGCAATTTCCTTTGAAAAAGAAGAGGAAGCTGTTCAGCCAACGGGCAGTTTTCAGATTACCTTTCCAATCCCGGATGGATACGGAAGAAACATTTCCGTCAACTTGTTGGACGGCGAGGGAAATTCCAGGGAAATTCCTTGTATTATTAATCTTTACGATAATACCGTTAAAATCAACGCGGATGCTGCCGGAACTTATCAGCTTACGGATATCGACAAGGTCCCACCGGTGTATGAAGGACTTTCGCCACTGATGAAAGCAAATTTCGTCATCGGCGGGTTAGGTTTTACCACACTGCTTTTCCTGATTCTGTTTATCACCAAGAAACCGAAGCCGAAAGCGGAAGGAAAACCTGATGCCCAAAATGATACAGAGATAGAAACAAAACCGAAAGAATAATTTTTCAGCTGTCAAGTAAAATGCTTGACAGCTGTTTTTTTATTGTCTATAATTACTTCGTTATGTTGGAAGAGTCTTTTGAAATCAGTATTTTATATGATTTTTACGGGCCGCTGCTTACGGAACGTCAGCAGAGTTTCGTGGAGCTGTATTTTAACGAAAATCTTTCGTTAAATGAAATTGCTGCGGATGCGGGAGTATCCAAACAGGCAGTATCCGAATCTCTGAAAAAGGCGGAAAAAGCTCTTCGCAACTACGAAGACAAGCTGGGGCTTGTCGCCAGATGGAAACGCGAGAATATAGTTCTGGAAGCAGGAAAGTAAATGGCATTTGAAAGCTTATCGGAAAAACTGAATAATACCTTTAAAAAACTCCGCGGCAAAGGCGTCTTAACGGAAAGCGATATAAATGAAGCCATGCGGGAAATCCGCCTGGCGCTTCTGGAAGCGGACGTTAACTACAAGGTCGTAAAGGACTTTGTTGCTTCGGTAAAGGAAAAGGCGCTGGGCGAGGAGGTCCTTCGCAGCCTCACGCCGGGTCAGCAGGTGGTCAAAATCGTTCACGACGAAATGGTCAGCCTTCTGGGCGGCGTTTCCGGTAAACTCAGCTACAGTTCTTCCGGCTTTACCACAATTATGCTGGTAGGTCTTCAGGGAACCGGTAAAACCACCACTGCGGCCAAGCTGGCAGCTTATCTGGTAAAGGAAGGCAAAAAGCCAATGCTGGCAGCTTGCGACGTGCAGCGCCCTGCGGCTATCGATCAGCTGGAGGTGGTTGGGGCACAGGTAGGTGTTCCGGTTTACACGGATCGCGATTGTAAAGACCCCGCCAAGATTGCCGCCGATGCGAAAACTCTTGCGGAAAGAAAGGGTCTGAACATTCTGATTGTAGATACCGCCGGCCGTCTTCACGTAGACGAAGAGCTGATGGACGAACTGAAGCGGGTCAAGACCCAGGTAAAGCCTTTCCAGATTTTACTGGTAATCGACGCCATGACCGGTCAGGATGCGGTTACATCCGCTTCTGCATTTAACGATGCCATGGGTGTGGACGGTATCATCATGACAAAGCTGGACGGTGATACCCGCGGCGGCGCAGCACTTTCCGTAAAATCCGTAACCGGAAAACCCATTCTCTTCGCCGGTATGGGCGAAAAGATCGAAGCGTTGGAACCTTTCTATCCGGACCGTATGGCAAGCCGTATTCTGGGCATGGGAGATGTTCTTTCCCTGATCGAAAAGGTTTCGGAGCGTACCGATGAAGAAAAGGCCAAAGCGCTGGAAGAAAGAATCGCCAAGAACAAGTTTACGCTGGACGATCTTTTGGACCAGATGCGGGATCTTAAGAGCATGGGTGGTGTCGGAAAGCTGATCGAAATGCTTCCGGGCGGCGCACAGGCCACCGACGAACAGCTGGATAAATCCGAAATCGAGCTGCTCCGCACTGAGGCCATCATCTGCTCCATGACCAAGAAGGAAAGGGAAGACCCCCGGATCCTGGATGCCAGCCGCAGAAAGAGAATCGCTGCCGGCGCCGGCGTTACGGTCACCCAGGTAAACCAGGTCATCAAAAAATATGAAGACATGAAAAAAATCATGAAGCAGGTCAACAACATGAAGGGAAAAAAGGCCCGCGGGTTCGGACGCCGCGGCTTCCCGGGATTATAGCTTAAACCCCGCAAGGGTTGAAATATTCAGTAAACCATTAAGATTTATATAATCAGGAGGATGAAAATGGTAAAAATCAGATTAAAGAGAATGGGATCCAAGAAGGCTCCTTTCTACAGAGTAGTAGTTGCAGACGCAAGAACAACCAGAGACGGTTATTGCATCGCTGAAATCGGAACCTACAACCCGCTGACAAACCCGGCAGAAATCAAAATCGATGCCGAAGAAGCAAAGAAGTGGATTGCAAACGGTGCACAGCCTACAGATACCGTAAAAGCTCTCTTAAAGAAGGCCGGCGTTATCGAAAAGTAGTCTTGGAGGGATTTGTGTATGGTAAATTTGGTAGAATCAATCGCCAAATCCCTGGTAAGCAAACCTGACGAAGTTACGGTAACGAAAACCAGCGAACAAGACAATTCCATGGTTATTGAACTGAAAGTTGCCCCGGAGGATATGGGAAAGATTATCGGACACCAGGGCAGAATCGCCAAAGCGCTCAGAACGGTTGTGAAAGCCGCCTCCGCTAAGGCCGGCAAAACCGTGGTTGTAGAGATTGTTTCCTAATGGAAAAAGTAAAAGTCGGGCAGATTACTGCACCGGTAGGAATTAAAGGAGAAATTCGCGTTTTCCCGTATACAGACGGGACAGCGCGATTTTCTGATATAGAAAAACTGTTTGTGGGAGATGAAAAAATCTCCCGCCGCATCGAAAAATTCCGGGTGGATAAAAATCTGGTAATTTTAAAACTGGAAGGCATCGACGATCGGAATACTTCGGAAACGCTCCGCGGGAAAGATCTTTTCGTTCAGCGGGAAGACTACGAGCTGGAGGAAGACAGTTATTTCTACGACGACTTAATCGGCTGCAGCATTTTGACGGAGGACGGAATTACCGCCGGAACCCTGATCAATATCATTCAGAACACCGCACAGGGTCTTTATGAGATTCGCACGGACGAAGGAAAAAGCTTTTTGCTGCCCGCAGTAAAAGAATTTGTTCTGGATGTGGATATCGAAAATAAAAAGATTGTGGTGCATCTTATCGAAGGTATTTGCGGATGAAATTTACAGTGCTGACGCAATTCCCGGAAATGTTCGGCAATGTGGTAAATTCCAGCATACTCGGCAAAGCTGCCGAGAAAGGACTCGTTTCCGTTGAGGTCCGGAATATCCGGGATTACACGAAGGATAAGCACAACAGAACAGATGATACTCCCTTTGGCGGAGGAGCAGGCATGGTCATGACTCCTCAGCCTGCTTTTGATGCTTTAAGAGCCTGCGGCGCAGAGGGGAAACGCATTCTTTATATGTCTCCCCGAGGCAGGATTCTGGACAAAAAACTTGCAGAAGATTTATCCGTACAAGATGAAATCTTCATTCTCTGCGGGCATTATGAAGGCATCGACCAGAGAATTATTGACGCCTGGCAAATGGAAGAAGTCTCCATCGGTGATTATATTCTTACCGGCGGAGAGCTTCCGGCCATGGTGCTGATTGATACGGTCTCCCGTCTGATTCCCGGGGTTCTTGCCTCCGAGGAAAGCAGTCTGGACGAAAGCATCTACAGCGGCCTTCTGGAAGCCGATATGTATACAAAACCAAGAGTATTCGAGGATCTGGAGGTTCCGGAGGTGCTTTTCGGGGGAAATCATAAACTGATACATCTTTGGCAGTTCGAGAATTCTCTGCGTCTGACCAAAGCCCGCAGACCGGATCTTTTTCAGACTTATGTAAAAAGCAGTTCGGAAAAGAATTTAACAAAGGAAGAAAAGAAAATACTAAATATTGTAGTGAATGAGATTGAAACTATGGATATATAGTGTTTGTTTTGATATAATACATAAATGAGTTTCGGAAAAAATCGAAAAATACTTATTACGGTAAACATTATTTTTCTGGTTTTGATTGCAGTGCTGTATGCGGTGCTTTATCTGATTCCGGACATTACAGGCTCGCTTACCCAGACTTACGTTGTCAATTACGGCAAGATGGAAACGTCTTATCGGGGCAGATGCGTGGTGGTGCGTGACGAAACCTGTTATCGTTCCGATTATACCGGAACGATTTCCAGGTATATCGATGAAAGTGAAAAAACACGTATCGGTACCAGAATTGCGGACATATATTCCGGCGGCGATAAGCATGCGTATTACTGCAAAAAGACCGGCTTTGTCAGCTATTATTATGACGGTCTGGAAGAAACGCTTACACCGGAAACCGTTCTGGAGATGGATCCATCCGAATATATGAACACGGAGGCGGCTTCGGAGAGTATTTCCGAAGACAGTGTGGAAGAGGACGATTTTGTCTATAAGCTGGTGGATGGCGGTGCCTGGTATGTAATGCTGCCGGTTACCGCAGATCAGCTGGAGACCTTTTCCATGGGAAATAATCTGAATCTGGTGCTGGAAGACGGTACCGTGCTGAAAGCCAGTGCACAGAAGGTTGTGGGAACGGATACCATGGCAGTTATGGCAAGAGTTTTGAGCTATTATCCGGATTTTGCCAAGGTCAGGACGCTGGACGTGAAAATCGTGACCCGGGAAACCGAAGGATTGGAACTGCCCAAGACTGCGATTGAATACAACGAAGAGGGAAACCCCGGCGTATACGTACTGGGCACGGACGGGGAATATCATTTTACCCGGATTCAGATTCTGGATGAGCAGAATAATTCTGTTCTTGTAACTGAGGAGCAGTTTCCCGTTACCCTGGAAGACGGTTCGGAAAAAATCATTTCCACCGTATATCTTTATGATGAAATTCTGAAAAATGTCGCAAAGTAACATTCAGGAGAATTTAGATGAAATACGCGCCGAACTCCCGGAGAACGTACTGCTGGTGGCGGTTTCCAAAACGCGCACCGTCGAAGAAATCCGCTGGGCAGCAGCCTGCGGATGCAGGGATTTCGGAGAAAATAAAGCCCAGGAATTGTGCGAAAAGTATGCAGAGCTTCCGGATTTGCGCTGGCATTTTATCGGAAGACTGCAGAAGAATAAAGTAAAGTCAATTGTGGGGAAAGTTTGCCTGATACATTCGGTAGACAGTCTGCCTTTGGCGCTGGAAATCAACAAAAGAGCTGAGGCTTTGGGCATTGTGCAGGACATTTTGATTCAGGTCAATGCTGCCGGAGAGCCACAAAAGGGCGGCGTCAGTTTGAAAAACACAAAGCTATTGTTTTCGGAGATTTCCGAAAAATGTTCTTCCGTAAGGATTCGCGGTCTGATGCAGGTCGCACCGGAAGCGGAAAATCCGGAAGATGTCCGGATATATTTTCAACAGGTTTATCAACTGCAAAAAGATCTTGGACTGGAAATACTGTCTATGGGTATGAGCGGTGATTATAAAGTAGCAATCGAAGAGGGTGCCAACTGTGTTCGCATCGGAAGCGCCATCTTCGGGCAAAGAGTATATAAATTAAGTGAGGTGTAAACATGGGATTTTGGAAAAATCTTATCGGAATTGAAGACGATGACGACGAAGAAGAAGAATTAGAAGAATTGGAAGAAGAAAAAACTCCTCGTTTTTCTTTTAATTTCGGTTCAAAAAAAGAAGAAGCAGAACCTGTAAAGGAAGAAGTAAAACCGGCCCCCACCTTTTTAAAGAAGCCGGAAACAAGAACAACGCCCGCTCCGGCACCCGCTGCTGCACCGGCAGCTCCGGCCAGAACCGCTGCTCCCAGAACTTCTGCTCCTGCCGCTTCTGCTGCTACCGGCAGAAAGTTTACGGATCAGTTCAAGATGGTCGTAATCGAGCCTCAGTCCTTTGAAGAAAGCCCCAAGCTGGTAGATAATTTAAGAGCAAAGAAGCCGGTTATCATTAATTTGGAAAATCTGGAGACAGACGTAGCAAGAAAAATTTTCGATTTCCTTTCCGGCGCAACCTATGCGCTGAACGGCAATGTTCAGAAGATTGCAAATAATATTTTTGTCTTTACACCGGATAATGTAGACGTAGCCTATTCCAAAGGCTCCGCCAAAACTTCCGCTGCTGATGATTCCGTAAAGAGCCCCTGGAAATAATGCTGATTCTTGTTTTAAGTTATTTATACCGAATCATTTACTACGCCATACTTGTGTATTGCATTGGTTCGTGGTTCGTTGCACCGGGAACAAAACTGTTCTATTACTGGCAGAAGCTGGGTTATTATCTGGACCCATTATTCCGGCCGGCCAGGTTTATTCTGCAGAAATTGGATTTGTTCCGCATCAGAATAGACTTTACACCCTGGCTTACAATTATTTTGCTTAATTTGGTGTATCAGCTTATTTTCAGACTATTTCTATTTTAAACTCCAGGAGGTTAACAATGATTACACCGGAAGATATACAGAAAAAAGAATTCGGAAAAACTGTTCGCGGCTACAGAGAAGAAGAGGTAGATCAGTTTCTGGATGACCTTACACTGGACTACGAGGCTGTTTTGAAAGAAAATGAACAGCTGAAACTGGAGCTTTCCGAGCTTCAGGACAAATACAAGGATCAGGAAGAAAGCATTTATTATACGCTTCAATCCGCAAAACAGCTCATGACGGATATTTCCACATCAGCAGAACGCCGGGCGGAAATTCTTTTAAAGAATGCGCAGCTGGATGCAGACAATCTGACCAGACAGACCAGAAGCAGTCTTGCTTACCTGCAGGAGCAGGAAGCAGTAATGAAGAACCGTGTCTTCAAATTAAAGTCCAAGATTAAGAATATTCTGGAAGCGGAACTGGAAGATATCAATACCATCGAGCTGGATCTTTTCAACGAAGAGGTTCCGGATACGGTGGATAAGCTGATGTCCTATTCTGCGGAATTTGACGGCTTTTTCAACAAGGAACAAAACGAAGACGATTTGAAAAAAACACTGATCGTTGCTTCCGCCAAGACTCCCGCAGCCGCGCCGGAACCGCAGCCGGAAGAAGCTGTCTGCGAAGCAGCAGAGCCTGCTGAACCGGAAGCGGTTGCAGCAGAAGAACTGGAGGTAGCTGCGGAAGAAGCTGTACCGTCCGAAGAACCGGAAGTTGTTGCAGAAGAAGCTGCTCCGGTTGTAGAAACGGAAGCAGTTGCAGAAGAAACTGAGGAAGCGGAAGAAATAATTCGGACCGCGGAGGACCTTATTATCCCTGCTGCAGAAGAAGCTGCTCCGGAAAACGAATTTCTGAACGAAATCGTTTTTAAGCTTTCCGATGAAAACGATTCGGAGGAATTGTAATTGTATTTTCTGATTTGCGCTGGCGTGCTCTTGCTGGATTTTGTCACCAAGCGTGCAGTTGATGTTAAAATACCGCTGAACGGAACGGTAGAACTGTTTCCCGGCATTTTTGATCTGACCTATGTTCGGAATAAAGGTGCCGCCTTCGGCATTTTTTACGGGAAAACAGGGCTGCTTATTGCGGTAACGGTGCTTCTTTTGCTTGCGCTTTCCGTCTATGCGGTTTTGGGAAGAAATAAACATCCGAAAATGGAGACGGTTTCACTGGCGCTGATTTGTGCGGGCGGAGCCGGAAATCTGATTTCCCGGATTATTCACGGATATGTGATAGATTTTTTCAATTTCTATTTCTGGCCGATTTTCAACGTGGCGGATATTGCTATCTGCATCGGCTGCGGTTTATTAATCCTTTCGGTTCTGATTTTGGAACCTTTAAAAGAAAAGAAGAAAACGGAAGAATAATAAAGAATGCCGCAAAGTTCTGCGGCATTTTTTAAAGAATCTGAGGCTTACTATGATTGAATTTAACGGAAAAGACGTAGTATTTCGTTTTAATAATCCGAAAATTGATGACATGCTGAAAAATGCCATTGATACCGAGAATAAAACGGACGAAAAACGACAGAAAAAAATAGAATCCTTAAATGCGGCGCAAATGGGAGAAAGCATGATTTCCGGTTTATGGCTGGCTTTTTTTGCACAGGCGGAAAAAACCAATGATTTCTCGTATGACCAGTTTAACGCAGAATGCTTTGCGGCGGATATTAAACGGATGTTTCGGCAGCTGGTCGAGTGGAATTCTTTGGACAAAACCAAAGAAATAATTGCTAAAACCGTGGCGGCTTATTTTTACGGTCTTGCAATGAACGAAGAAAATTGCGATCTTATCGTATCCAGAATGCGTACTGAACTGACAGCAAAGGATGCGGAGCTTCCGCCGCTTTGGGCAAACGCCTTTTCAATTAAGACCGGAAAAGCAGACAAAAAGGATTTTCTGGAACCTGCGGTACAGTCATTGCAATATCCGGTAAAGATTGCCGGCGGACTGTACCTGTACATGCAGCCTTTTTATAAAGCTTATAAAAAAGCAGTCGGTGTTGACCTGTCCGAAAACGGAGTAGGGAACATTGCTTTTGTAACGGACTGATGGAGAATACTTTAGAATTTACCGTTTCGAAAGATCAGGATGCGGAAAGACTGGATGCGGTACTTGCTCTATACATGGAGGATGTTTCCCGCTCTTATATCCAAAAGCTCATTTCCGACAACCTGGTTTTTGTGAACGGAAATAATGTCAAAAAGAATTATAAACTGAAAGCGGGAGAGCTACTAAAGGTAAATCTTCCGGAACCGGTTCCCTGTGATGCGCAGCCAGAGGATATTCCGCTGGATGTAGTGTACGAGGATGCCCATCTGATTGTGGTGAATAAACCCAAGGGCATGGTAGTGCACCCCGCCGCGGGAAATTTAAGCGGAACGCTGGTAAACGCACTGCTGCACCATTGCGGTGCTTTGTCTGTAATCAACGGAACCCAGCGTCCGGGCATCGTTCACAGAATCGACAAGGATACCTCCGGTCTATTGGTCTGCGCTAAATCCGACGAGGCCTACCGGGGTCTGCAGGCCCAATTTGCAGAGCACAGTATTGTTCGGGTCTACCGGGCTGTGGTTTATTTTGGTTTTGATAAAGATACCGGAACGGTGGATGCGCCTTTGGGGCGTGACCCGAAAAACCGCCTGAAAATGGCCATTGTACCGGAGGGAAAGCGGGCCGTAACCCACTGGAAGGTTCGTGAACGTTTTTCCGGTTTTACGGAAATCGAAGCCCGTCTGGAAACCGGACGAACCCATCAGATCCGGGTGCATCTTACCAGTATTCATCATCCGCTTTTGGGGGACGAGGTTTATTCTTTGACAAAAAAACAGCCTTTCCGCACAGAAGGACAGATGCTTCACGCCGGAGTTTTGGGCTTTGTGCATCCGATCAGCGGACAATATATGGAATTTGAAGCAGAGCCGCCGAAAATATACCTCGATACTTTGGAAAAACTGCGCAATAAATAAAACAGGTACCGGAAGTATTTCCGCAGTACCTGTTTTTCGAGATATAGGACAAAATGCGTTGGTGGCTAATCCCAGTCAACAGGGTATTGAGCGCTCTTGTGAAGCTCTCCCCAGACAATTGCATCGCCCCATTCCG
>JAZUKP010000015.1:0-7992 GCA_045643345.1 Anaerovoracaceae bacterium
AAATAAATAAAAAAATGGCACCCCCAGGTGGAATCGAACCGCCAACAAAGGTTTAGGAAACCTCCGTTATATCCGTTTAACTATGGGGGCACGCAAAGTTATTAATATTATTGCGCAAAAGTGCCGAGGCAGTCAACATTAAAAGATTGAAACAGGCACTTTTTTATGTTAGCATAGAGAGTACGCTTGGAGGATAGGCTCATGGAAGAAAAATTTATGAGAGAGGCTTTGGAAGAAGCAAAGCTGGCGTATTCCATGGGAGAGATCCCCATCGGCGCTGTGATCGTAAAAGACGGCGAAATCGTGGGAAGAGGGCGCAACTGCACCGAAGCTGTGAAGGATCCCACGGGGCACGCCGAGATCATGGCGATCAGAGATGCCTGCAAAACACTGGATGCGTGGCGGCTGACGGACTGTGAAATGTACGTAACGCTGGAACCCTGCTCCATGTGTGCCGGGGCCATCGTTCTGGCAAGGCTGTCCGGGCTGTATATCGGTACGCCGGACCCGAAAGCGGGGGCCTGCGTATCTTTGAATCATATTACCACAGACGAAAGATTGAATCACCGGGTAGAACCTCAGGTCGGGCTTCTGCAAGAAGAGTGCAGCGAATTATTGAAGCGCTTCTTCCGGGAGCTTCGGAAAAGACCCGGAAAGAACACAGAGGAGAATCAGAAATGAAAAGAAGAACTGCTGTAACAGCAGCCGGATTGGTGCTGGTAATGCTTTTTGCACAGTGCGCATTTGCTTCGGACGGTATGCTTACCACTACGGCACCTCCTGTAACATCATCTGCCCCGGTTACATCTTCGGGCGATGTGCTTACTGCACCGAACGGTACTTTAACTGTAGTGAAAACTGTTCCGGGAGACGGAGAAACCGGAAAGCAGCCCGCGAATTTTGCGGTAAAAATCGTTTTCAGCGAAGATATGAGCAGCACCGCCAACGATGCCGCCAACGCCAAGCTGATTAAAATTACGGATGCTGAGGGAAAAGAGCAGGCCTTTGAGCTGGTTCACCACGAAAAATATCCCAATGAGCTCTGGTGCATCCTGAAGGCTGACCTTGTTACCGATACTGAATACACCGTAAGCGTAGGCAGCGGGATTCAGGCCACCGGCGGAAACGTGCTGGCTTCCGGAATGTCCTTTGGTTTTAAAACCAGAGACGCAAAGAAGGACAGCACAATTTCCATCATCATGACCATCGGAATGATCGTGATTATGGGCGTTGCAACTTCTCAGGCAACCAAAAAGCAGAATGACGAAAACAGCGGAAAGACCGGTGCAAAGGTGGTTCCCGCAGAAAAAATAACCTCCGATCCCTACAGACTGGCGAAAGAAAGAGGTATTTCTCTGGACGAAGCCAAGGAACTGATCGCCAAGGAAAAGGAAAAAGAAGCCAAGCGGAATGCATCTGCGGAAAAGGCAAGAGCCAAGTTCCAGGAAGCGCAGGATAAGAAGGAAGCCGAAATCCAGAGACGCCTGCAGGAAATCCACGATGCCAGCGTTTACAAGGTAAAGGGAAAGTGCTCCATGAAGGCTCACGGCAAGCAGATTCCCAAGGCTCTGGCCAAGAAGCTTGCAGCAAAGCATAAAAAGAAGAAGTAATCATGAAAGCGTCCGGCAGTGCCGGGCGCTTTTTTATTGCGCAAATTTTCGGGCGGGAGTATAATATACTATCTATATACATTTTGCGGAGGCAAGTATGGAAGGCAATTTTATTCACGATATAATCGAAAAAGATATAGCAGAAGGCAAGTATGACCATCACATCATCACAAGATTTCCGCCGGAACCCAACGGATATCTTCACATCGGTCATGTAAAATCTCTCTGCCTGAACTTCGGAACGGCGGCAAAGTACGGCGGAACCTGCAATCTCCGCTACGACGACACCAATCCGGCAAAAGAAGACGAAGAGTTCGTCGGTTCCATCGAGAACGACATCCGCTGGCTGGGTTTCCAGTGGGACAAACTGAACTACGCGTCCAATTACTTTGAAAAAATGTACGAATGCGCCCAGGTCCTGATTAAAAAGGGTCTGGCCTACGCCTGCACCATGACGGCGGAAGAAATCCACGACACCCGCGGCACCCTTACCCAGCCGGGCAAGAATGCCCCCGACCGGGATCGTGACCCGGAAGAATCCCTGCAGATTTTGGCGGACATGCGGGCCGGCAAATACGAAGACGGCAAGATGTGCATCCGTGCAAAGATCGATATGGCAAGCCCCAACATCAACATGCGCGACCCGGTCATCTACCGCGTCATGCGGGTCACCCACCACAACACCGGAGACAAGTGGTGCATCTATCCCATGTACGACTTTGCCCATCCCATCGAGGACGCCATCGAGGGCATTACCCATTCCCTCTGCACCCTGGAGTTCGAGGATCACAGACCCTTCTACAACTGGGTTCTGGAGAGCCTGGAATGGCCTCAGCCGCCCCAGCAGATCGAATTCGCCAAGCTGAACCTGTCCAACACCATCATGAGCAAGAGAAATATCATCAAACTGGTGAAGGCGGGACTAGTGGAAGGCTTCGACGATCCGCGGCTGTGCACCATCGCCGGCATGCGCAGAAGAGGCTATACCCCGGAAGCGCTGAAGGCATTCTGCGACGCCATCGGCGTGTCCAAGGCCAACAGTGAAATCGGCATGGATCAGCTGGAATACTTCGTCCGGGACGATTTAAAGGACAAAGTGGAAAGCAGATTTGTGATTCTGGACCCCATCAAGCTGACCATTACCAACTATCCGGAGAGTCAGACCGAAAAGCTGCCGCTGGAAAACAGCCAGACCGTGGAAGGCATGGGCACCAGAGAAATTACCTTCTCCCGCAACCTGTACGTGGAGCGGGAGGACTTTATGGAAATTCCGGCAAAGAAATACTTCCGTCTGTTCCCGGGCAATGAAGTCCGCCTGAAGGGCGCGTACTTCGTTACCTGCAACGAGGTCATCAAGGACGAAAACGGCAATGTTACCGAGCTGCTGTGCACCTACGATCCGGATACCAAGTCCGGCACCCCGGGTGCGGATGCCCGCAAGGTGAAGGGCACCATTCACTGGGTCTGCGCCGACGACTGCGTGGACATTCCGGTGCGTCAGTACGGACTGCTGGCACTGCCCAACGAGGAAACCGGCAAAAATGAATTCAACCCGGATTCCAGAACCGAGCTTTCCGCCAAGGCGGAGGCCTGCGTAAAGAATGCAAAGCCCGGCGAAAGATTCCAGTTCTTCCGCAGCGGTTACTATATTGCCGACAGCGTTCTTTCCAAGGAAGACGCGCCGATATTCAACCAGATTGTAGGGCTGAAGAGCTCCTACAAAAAGGCGTAGCACAAAAAGGTCCCTTTTATGAAAAAACTATTTGCAACATTTTTAGCTGTAATTCTCCTGCTGGGGTTTTGCGCCTGCGAGAACAGCGAGTTAGAAGAAGGACATGCCTCCGACGTGATCGATTTAACGGAAGCGGCCCGCTTCCTCGCTTCGCTTGACATGCCAAAAGCACAGGCCCCGCGCAGCAGCCTTCTCGCACCGGCCCAGGGTACCGACAGCGAGCTTTTCGGCTATATCAATCTGCAGGGAGAATGGGTGATTTCGCCTCAGTTTTCCGATGCGTCTTTCTTTGCGGAGGGACGTACCATGATTCTTGAAAACTACGAGGATTATGTACTGACGGACGAATCCGGAAACGCTGTGCTTTCTCAGATCAACCGCAAAACGATAGATCAGGTGCGGCATTTTTCCGAAGGCATCGCACCGATTTCCGCAGACACCGGGGCAGCGCAGAAATACGTTTACATCAATGCGGACGGCAGTGAGCGGATTTCCGCGGCAAAGCTGCCGAAGGTCTCCCGCAGAAACTATAAATACACGGATTACTTTGCCTTTGCCTCCGCTTTTTCCGGCGGAAGAGCGGTGGTAATGCGGCTTATGAATTCCCAAATTTCCGATAACCGGGGACCGGAGAGTGCTTACGTGATCGATACCCAGGGAAAGGTGCTGGCCGAACTGCCTGCGGGTCTGGACCCGGAGGAAACCGGCATCGACAGCAACGGCTGCATTATCGTAAAGAACAAAGAAAATCTTTACGGACTGTGCACCGCGGAGGGGGAACTGCTGATTGCACCGCAGTACCGGCGCTTGTCTCACTGTGACGGAGAACTGTATCTGGCCTGCGGCGAGGACGGCTTCTTCGGCTATGTGGACAGCAAGGGAAACACTGCACTCGATTTCTGTTATATCAAGGCACTGCCTTTTTCGGAAGCCTATGCGGCGGTATACGACGGTACCCACTGGGGCTTTATCAACGAGCTGGGCGAATGCACCATCGAGTTTGTGTTTGACGATGTGGCGGCTTTAAAGCCGGCTTCTCCGGATTCTTCTCTCGGCCGCGCTGCTTTCAGCGAAGGTCTTGCCGCCGTGTGCAAGGATGGCTATTGGGTGCTGATCAATCCTTCGGAAATCCCCGTAATGTGCCTGTCACCGGAGGAGGCGCCGGCGGACGGAAGCTGTCCCATTAAAAGCGTGCGGAACGGCTACGTTACCTACTGCGTGCGCAGCGGAGAAGATCTGCTTTACGGTCTGGCCACGGTAAAGGGTGAGGAACTGATTGCGCCGTCCTTTGGCTGCATTGGAATCTTCAATTGATGGAGAAAAACATACTTCTGAAAATTGCATACGACGGAAGCGGGTTCTGCGGATGGCAGAGACAACCGAATACAAGAACTGTCTGCGGCGAGCTGGAGGCAGTTCTTTCTTCAATTTATAAACAGGAAATCAAGCTGGACGGTACTTCCCGCACGGACGCGGGGGTGCATGCCTGCGCTCAGTGTGCCAGTTTTCGGGTAGAAAGTCCCATTCCCACGGAAAATCTGCCGAAAATTATGAACCGCATGCTGGCGGGCAGCCGGTTTGCACCGGTGGGAGAGATCCGCATTCTCGGTGCGGAGGAGATGCCGGAGGACTTTCATGCCAGATTCTCCTGCAAGGGAAAAACATACGTTTACAAAATAAGAAGCTGCATGCAGCCGGAGGTCTGGCGCCGGAATTACTGCTGCCAGATTCTGCAGCCGCTGGATACGAAGTCGATGGAGAAGGCCTGCGGTTTTCTTGTGGGTACTCATGATTTTGCCGCTTTTCAGTCGGCGGGAAGCCCCAAGGAAACTACGGTGCGCACGATCACCCGGCTGGTGCTTCGGACCGACGGCTCCGCCGAAGAAGAAAACATTGAAATCTCGGTAACGGGAGACGGTTTCCTGTACAATATGGTGCGGATTATTGCAGGCACCCTGATTGAGGTGGGCCTGGGAAAGCGCAGTCCGGAAAGTGCAGCAGAAGCGCTGGCTTCCTGCAACAGACAGCAGGCGGGCTTTGTGGCCCCTGCGGCAGGACTGTATCTGCAGGAGATCTATTTTGAGGAAGAAAAACTGCCGAAGGGAGATATCTGGAATGAACAGACCGAACTGGGATGAATACTTTATGGAATTTGCGGACCTGGCCAGAACCCGGTCCACCTGCATCCGCAGAGGCGTGGGAGCGGTCATTGTAAAAGACCACCGCATCATGGCTACCGGATACAACGGAACCCCGCAGGGAATTGCCCACTGCGAGGATGTGGGCTGCATGCGGCAGAAGCTGAACGTGCCCTCCGGGCAGCGGTCGGAGCTTTGCAGAGGCCTTCACGCGGAGCAGAACGCCATTATTCAGGCGGCACAGCTGGGGCAGAATATCAGCGGCAGTGTGCTGTACTGCACCACCCAGCCTTGTTCCATCTGCTCGAAAATGATTATCAACGCGGGGATTACCCGGGTGGTGGTGGCGGAGCCGTATCCGGACGAGCTGGGCGAGGCCATGCTTCACGAGGCCGGTATTCCGGTGGATATTGTGGCGCTGCGGAAAGAGGACGGAGAGTAGAGCATGAAGATTGATAAAGCCTGGCTGCGGAAAGCCCTGCAGGATATTTCCGCTTACGGGCAGATTGGATTTACCATTGTGGTGCCCCCGGTAATTCTCTGTATGATTGCGAATTGGGCGCGGCGGCGCTTCGGCATCGGCCATTGGCTTTTGGTGGCGGCAATCATTCTGGGGATATTGTGCGCTTTTACAAGCATATATAAAATATGCCGGGTGTATTTGTTAAAAAACACAAAGGAAAACGAGGAGAATAGGAAAATTTCCTATCGCAAGCATTCCTGAGCTTTGATAAAATATATCCTGTTGCGTTATGGTTATATTCGTTTTTGCCGCGAACCGGCAAATTATATAAGCAAAGAATATATCTCGCTGCGCAGCCTTTCATAATTATAACAAAATGAAATTTGATTCAGTCATTTGGAAAGAAATAAAGCGTATTTCTCTGGGCGAGGCCGTTTGCAGCGGCCTGCTTCTTGCCGTGATGACAGCCCTGAAGCAGTTTTCTCCGAGAATGCTGGTTTTTGTCCTTGCGGGAGCGGTGATTACCGTCGGCGGCTTTGTGTGGCTGTGCAGTTCCATTCAAAGCACGCTGGAGAAAAAGCCGGAAAACGTAAAAGGCGTTATGACAAAATCATACCTGGGACGCATGGCGCTTTATGCGGGCTGGGTGGTCATCGCTGTTAAGTTCGGAGGAAGTTCTGCGGTGCAGATCGCCGGTGCTTTGCCGGTACTTTTTCCGAGCTTTACAATAAAATTTATGAATCTTTTTAAATCTTTCAGGAAAGAAAAGGAAGATCAGTAATGAAGGTAGATATCCACGGTGCGAATATACTGTACACGATTCACGTATCGGACAGTATCAACATCAACATCACAAGTTCAATCGTAATCACATGGGGTCTGATGATCGTTCTTACCGCGCTGGCGGCCTGGGCGACCCACGACCTGAAGACCAAGAACATTTCGAAAAAGCAGGCCGTTGTGGAATGGCTCTACAATTTCATTGCGAACCTGGTCAATACCGTAATGGGGCCGAAATGGAGCCGCTTTATTCCCTTTGTCGGCACGATTATGATCGGTTCCATCACCATGAGCTTGTCCTCTCTGTTGGGACTGTTCCCGCCTACAGGAGATTTCATGGTCATCTTCGCATGGTCCATCACCGTTTTCGTGATTATTACCAAGACAAAGATTCAGACACAGGGCTTCGGAAACTACCTGAAGGGCTTCCTGGATCCGGTGTTCATTCTGGCTCCCATCAACGTGATGAGCGAATGCTTCACTCCGGTTTCCATGGCTTTCCGTCACTTCGGAAACGTGCTCTCCGGCGTGGTTATCACATCCCTTATTTACTCTGCTCTGGGCGCATTAAACAGCGCGATTTTCAGCTTGATTCCGGGTGCTGCAGGGCAGCTTCTGCAGGTGATTCCGATTTTCGAACTGGGCGGACCCGCAGTCATTTCTTTATACTTCGACTGGTTCTCCGGAGCCATTCAGGCATACATCTTCTGTATGCTCACCATGATCTTTATCTCTCAGGCCGGTGCTGAAGACTAAGCCGGGAGATTGGATATAGCATTTTTACAATTATTTTTTAGGAGGAAAAAATGGAATTAGCAAAAGGACTCATCCTTATGGGATGCGCAATCGGTGCTGGTATTGCACTGTTCCCGGGCGTAGGCCCTGGTATCGGTGAAGGTTATGCTGCAGGTAAGGCTCTGGAAGCACTTGCACGTCAGCCGGAAATCAAGAGTGACATCACTTCTACCATGATTCTCGGTATCGCTCTTGCAGAAACCACCGGTATCTACGGATTTGTTACAGGTCTGCTTCTGATCTTCGTAGCACCTGGACTTTTCGTAGGTCTTCTGTAATCAAGTAGGTAGTGTATTCAGGGCAGAAGATGCCCTGGACGGTAAAGGAGACAAGAATGTATCAGTCACTGGTCAGCTTTGACTATTGGACGCTGATAGCGCAGCTGTGCAACTTCGGCATTCAGCTGTACCTGTTTAAGCGTTTCTTGTTCGAACCGGTCAGAAAGATTCTTGAAAAGCGTCAGCAGGAAGTAAA
>JAZUKP010000016.1:0-26264 GCA_045643345.1 Anaerovoracaceae bacterium
CTGCTTTTTGCTGGCATTTTCCCGCTTGGCCAACCGGATCAGGGGAGTTTTTTCGTTCATTTAGTTGCTCTCCTTTCCGCCTACAGAGGTCATTAAAAGTCCGATTTCTTCCTTGGTGGTGGTTCTGGCATCCACGACGCCGGAAACCTTTCCGCCGCAGAGCACCAGAATCTTGTCGCAGAGGGCCAGCAGTACGTCCAGGTCCTCGCCTACGTAGAGAACCGCCACGCCCTTGGCTTTCTGCGCCGCCATCAGGTCATAAATAATATACGAAGTATTGATATCCAGGCCGCGGACCGCGTAAGCAGTCATCAGCACGGAGGGTCCGGAAGCGATTTCCCGGCCCACCAGCACCTTCTGCACGTTGCCGCCGGAAAGCTTCCGCACCGGATAATCGATGTCCGGGGTTACAACTTCCAGGAAGTCGTAAACTTCTTTTGCCAGTTTTTCCGGCTCTTTGCGGTCCACAAAGATGCCCTTGCCCTTGTTCCAGGAGCGCAGCATCATGTTATCGGACATGCCCATCTCGCCCACCAGGCCCATGCCCAGACGGTCTTCCGGCACGAAGGCCATGGCGACCCCCGCATCCCGGATTTCCATGGGGCTCTTGCCCACCAGCTGCTGGGCGGTTTTGCCCTCGGGGCTGTAGATGATGGAACCGGAGGAAACGCCGCGAAGCCCCGCAATGGCTTCCAGCAATTCCTTCTGACCGGAGCCTGCAATGCCCGCAATACCCAGAATTTCGCCGCCGTAGGCGATAAATCCCACGTCATCCAGCTTCTTTACGCCCTCGTTGTCTTTTACCGTTAAACCGGCGATGGACAGCCTTGCCTGGGGGTTCTTGGGTTCGGCGCGGTAGATGTTCAGCTCCACCTTCTTGCCCACCATCATTTCGGTGAGGGCTTCCGGATTGGTGTTTTCGGTGCGCACGGTCTTAATGTGCTTTCCCTTGCGCAGCACCGCCACCACGTCGGAGATCTCCATTACCTCGTTCAGCTTGTGGGTAATGATAATGATGGACTTGCCGTCCGCCTTCATGGCCCGCATCACGTCGAAGAGATGAGAAATTTCCTGGGGCGTCAGTACGGCGGTGGGTTCGTCCAGGATCAGCAGATCCGCACCGCGGTACAATACCTTGATTATTTCAACTGTCTGCTTTTCGGAAACAGACATGTCATATACTTTCTTATTGGGGTCCAGTTCAAAGCCGTATTTGTCGGCAATTTCCTTGACCTTTGCCGCGGCCTGCTTCCGGTCGAACTTGTCGCTGCTGTCCAGACCCAGAATAATATTTTCCGCGGCGGTAAAAACGTCCACCAGCATAAAGTGCTGGTGAATCATGCCGATGCCGTTGTCGAAGGCATCCTTGGGGCTCCGGATGGTGACCGGTTTGTGGTCCACAAAAATTTCGCCCTCGTCCGGGAAATAAATGCCTGCCAGCATATTCATCAGCGTGTTCTTCCCGGAGCCGTTTTCCCCCAGAATGGCCATGATCTCGCCCTTATTCACGTATAAATCGATATTGTCGTTGGCCACATTGGTTCCGAAGCGCTTGGTAATGCCCTTCATGTCTATGGCGTGCGGTTTGGAGTGTGTATTTTCCAAAACAGTGTCTCCTGTGAATATCTTTAAGAACAAGAAAGAGGGAAAGCCTCTGCGGCTCGCCCCCTTCCTTTATTTTTGGTTTAAATAATTAGTATTCTTCGTTAACCAGTGTGATTCCGTCGATTCTCAGACCGAAATACGGTGCGGACTGGTACTTGGATTCTTCGAAGATTCCTTCTGCAGTGATGCACATATCCTTGTCTGCAACGAAGTCTCCGTCGGTATCGATGGCGTAAGCTTCCTTGATGTGTTCGCCGCCTACGGTTACGTCGTTCATGTTGAAGAGCTTCACGCTGCCGTTGATGATGGCTGCCTTCGCGGATTCGATTGCTTCTGCGGTTCCCGGTGCTGCAACAGCTTCGTTCAGGGTGGTCAGAGCAACTTCACCTTCTGCAAGGCCGTGGCAGTAGTCCGGATCCAGCTTTTCGCCCTTGACTGCTTTGCCCAGTGCATATTCAAAGTACTTGGTCCAGTCGATTCTGGCGGAAATGATGGAAGCCTTTGCAGCTTCTGTGGTCATATCCTTGTTGTATCCAACGTGGAATGCGCCCAGCTTTTCGGCGGTTGTTGCCGGAGTAACGTTGTCGGAGTGCTGAGAGATAACCTTGCATCCGTTCTGGGAAATCAGAGTTTCTGCAGCCTGGGCTTCTTTTTCCGCATCAGACCAGGAACCTACGAACATAACGTCCATGGTTGCTTCCGGGCATACGCTCTTTGCGCCCAGATAGAATGCAGTGTATCCGGAGATAACTTCTGCAAATGTGAATGCACCTACGTAACCAAGCTTGGTTTCTTTCAGCTCGTTGAGCTTCATGCCTGCGGCAACGCCGGCAAGATATCTGGCTTCATAAATTCTGGCAAATGCATTGGAGGTGTTGTCCAGGTTGTCGAGGCAGCCTGCGCAGTTGGTCATGCCGATGAACTGTACTTCCGGGCATTCCTTTGCAACTTCCAGCATGTAGGGCTCGAATCCGTAGGAGTTGTTGAATACCATGACGCAGCCGGCTTCTACCAGCTCTTCGTTGGCGGTCTTTACAGCAGCGGCATCTTCCTTGGTGTCGTACTTGTAAACCCATTCAATATTGCTGCCCTGAGCCTTGAGGGTCTCGGCGGCAGCTTCTGCTGCATTGATGAAGTTGGAATCGTATGCAAGACCCGGGTTGCCGATGCAGACCATACCGATCTTGACTGTCTTCGGCTCTTCTTCCTTATTGCCGCACGCTGCAAGGCTGAAAACCATAACAAGTGCCAGCATGATTGCGAATACTTTTTTCATTTTTTCTCCTTTATAATTTTACTGTCTAAACTCTATTTTACCGTCATGAATTGACGCAATTACCGCTAAACATTCCACTTTGATTCCGGCTGCCCGCAGCTTTTCTTCGCCGCCCTGGTGCGCCTTTTCGATGGCTGCGCCAAAGCCCACGCATTTAGCGCCGGCCTGAGAAATCAGGTCCAGAAGACCAACGCCCGCCGCACCGGAAGCCAGAAAATCGTCGATGATCAGAAGCCGGTCCTCTGCCGAGAGGAAAGGCTTTGCCACCCGAACCGTAGAAACCACACCTTTGGTAAAGGACATCACGTCGGCGGTGTATGCGCCCTCCACCATGGTGCTGGGCGCGCTTTTCTTGGCGAAGACCACGGGCAGATTGCCCAGGGCTCTGGCTGCCGCGCAGGCGATGGGAATGCCGGAAGATTCCACCGTAAGAATCTTGGTAGGTCTCTCCGCCGCGAAGAGTCTGGCAAATTCTTCGCCCATGGCATCAATCAGCGCCACGTCCAGCTGATGGTTCAAAAAAGAATCCACCTTTACGATTTCAGTGCCGATGCAGGTACCGTCTTTCCGAATTCTGTCTTCTAATAGCTTCATGTTTTACTCCGGTTTTACAACATATAAATTATAAATGACTTGCATAAAACTGAAAAGAAAGCCCTGCGCTTTTGTCCGGGAAAACATCCGAAAAAAGACAAATGTTCAGTATATACTGAACATTTAATCCGATTTAATCGACGGAACATCTCCTTTTTTGTCAATTATCTTAACATTTGGTTAGATTCCGAACCCGACTTTTTATCTAAACGAGCCTGCGGAAAACGGAATTTACGATAATATCCAGCGCCATGGGATTTCTGCGGCTCTCCGGCACGATAATATCCGCAATGGCTTTGTACGGCTCCACAAACTGCAGGTGCATGGGGCGCACGGTTTCCAGATATTGATCCACCACGGAGCGCAGGCTTCTGCCCCGCTCTTCCATGTCCCGTTCTACCCGCCGCAGCACCCGAATGTCCGCATCGGTATCCACAAAAATCTTGCAGTCCAAAAGCTCCACCACCTCCGGGAAGGCAAACAGCAGAATGCCCTCAATAATCACCACCGGCGCACTGTTTACCTGCTGCCAGGGGGCATCGCTGCGGTTATGAATGGTAAAATCGTAAATAGGGACCTCCGTATTCCGGCCTTCCTTCAGATCCTTCAGGCATTTGACCAGGATGTCCGCATCAAACGCGTTGGGATGATCGTAGTTGGTCTGACAGCGCTGCTCGTAAGTGGTATCCGGCTGATACTTGTAGAAGGAATCCATGCTGACCAGCACCGCGTTGTCGCCCAGACAATCCCGTATTTCCGCCGCAAGGGTGGTTTTTCCGCTGCCGGAGCCGCCGCAGATCCCAATAACAAAATTACTCATATTGACCTTCTTTCTGGTTTGTGGGAAAATTGATTAATTATATTATAAGCTATTCGGAGGAAGAATTGTATGGTCAACATCGGAAATTCCTGGGATAAAATTCTCGCGGAGGAATTTAAAAAAGATTATTACCTGCAGCTGCGGGAGTTCCTGAAAGAGGAATACTCCACGCGGACCATTTACCCCAATATGTACAATATCTTCAACGCCTTCAAATTTACCCCCTACGAAGACGTAAAGGTGGTAATTCTGGGGCAGGACCCCTATCACGAACCGGGTCAGGCTCAGGGACTTTGCTTTTCCGTGCCCCCGGATTTTAAAAAGCCCCCGTCGCTGGTAAACATCTACAAAGAACTGGAGGCGGAGCTGGGCATCCGCCGGGACAGCGGCAGTCTGGAGGACTGGACCGCCCAGGGCGTGCTTCTTTTAAACGCGGTGCTCACCGTGCGGGCAGGCAGTGCAGGTTCCCACGCGGGCAAGGGCTGGGAAATCTTTACCGACACCGTAATCCGCATTCTGAACGACCGGCCCGATCCGGTGATTTTCCTGCTCTGGGGCGGCTACGCCCGGAAGAAAAAGGCGCTGATCACCAACTCCCGGCACTTTGTGCTGGAATCCGCCCATCCCTCGCCCCTTTCTGCCTACAACGGCTTTTTCGGCAACGGACACTTTAAAAAGACCAACGAAATACTGACAGGGCTGGGCAAAGAGCCGATTCGGTGGTAGAATATAAAAAATACACAAAAAAGGATAAAAGCATGCAGAAAAACACTGTCAGCATCGAAGAACTGAAGGAACTTTCCGGAAAGGACTTTCTGGCCCGGCTGAACGAAGACAACACTTCGTTCCTGAAAAGCATCGGCGCGGGAAACCTGCTGGACGAAATGGCTGCCACGGGGGCTGTCTGCCGGGGACTGATCGACACCATCTGCCTGGAACCGGATAACGGCAAGCTGCGCCGCAAGGCCTGCGAGCTGCTGCGTCCCACCGCACCGGCCAAGCTGCTGAAGGACTTTCCCCAGCGGGACCACTGCATTGTTATGGGCTTCAACCACCCGTCCCTGGGCGAGATCTTCCGGCTGATCTATCTGGGCTTTGAAGCCTACCCGGACCGGGAATTTCTTTTTCCGGTAAACATTCCCTGGTACGAGACCCTGACGCCGGACCTGCCCAAGCTGGCCCGGATGAAGATCCGGCTGGTGCCCATGATCACCCCGAAAACCGAAGCCAAGCTGCAGGACCGTTTTGCGGAGGACCCGGAACGACTGGCGCTGGTGCAGAAATACAAAACCGTTTTTGAGAAGAACTATATGCGGGTCGCCCGGGAAATGGCAAAGAAGAACGCAATCATTATGGTAGCACCCTCCGCCACCCGGCAGGCCACCGTCTTCCCCGACGAAGCCGCCGCCCGGGGCGAGGGCCACATCCATCCCACCATGACCCTGCTGGCCCACATGATCCTGCGGGAGCCGGAAGCGCAGGCCAGTTTTCTTCCGGTGGTGGTATTCGAGCCCCGTCTTAACAACCGGCGGCTGAACCTGTTTAAAAAATACCGGATTTACCCCTGCAAAAGCTTCGAGACCGACGAGGTCCGCAGCCTGACCGACCGGCACTCCCGGGATTTCGACTACCGCTTCTTAAAACGCATCGATAAAATATATAAGCGCAGACGTTTTTAGTCTGCGCTTTTGTTTTCTGCCGCGCGGACCGGATCGGTCCGTGCCTTTATTTTTTGCGGATGTTTATTCCGCGCTCTTTACGTATTCGGTAATAAACTCTTCAAAGCTTTCCGGGGTGAACTGCTCCAGCGCCATGAAGGACCAGACAAAGCCGTCCTTTTCAAAGAAGGCCAGGCCCATGCCCTCCGGGGTGATTTTGCAGGCAATTTCCAGCTCCCGCAAAGAAAGGGTCTGCTCGGAAGCAATGGTCATTCCCTCCGTATAGGACTGAATGAATTTCTCCAGCGTCTGGGCCTTTGTAGCCGTGCAGAACACGGGAACGTTCTGATATTCCAGCTTCAGCTGCAGGCTGTCCCACTGGTTCAGGAACTTATCCAGCGCCTTCTGCGCCGCAGCCTTTTCCTCGTCGTTGGCGGCATTTGCAAGAGCCTCCGCCAGCTGCTTATATTCTACGGGACTGCCTGCAGCGTCCGGCTTTGCGTAGCGGTACAATTCCGCTGTGCGGAAGATTGCATCGTCGGAAACGACCGGCTCCGGAATAAAGGCGGCAATCATATCCGACGTCTGCCGCTGTACCCGAATAAAATCCTCGTCTGCGGTTTCATCGTAGGGACCGGAATGGGTGCCGGTAATGCGGATCACGTAGGCCTTCTCACCCTCCGGCAGCTGTTCCATGGCCTGAGTGTCCTCCGTTACCGCCAGCTCCAGCTGCAGCTGCAGCCGGGCGTTGGGGTTATAAAGCACCAGAGAAGAAACGCCGGTCCTCAGTCCGGTTACCCGGAAGGTGGAATATCCCTCCTCCAGCCCGGTGTCTTCCGGCAGAATAATCTCCTTGTCGTAGTCTCCGATCATCCAGATTCCGTCTTGGGTAATCAGTTTAATGTCCTTGGCAGAGCTTTCGTAGTTGCTGATCTCCACATCCCCTTCTCCGAAATTTTCATCCTCGTAGGGCTTGTACTCGTCCCGGCCGGTAACGCGGAAGCTGCTGCAGCTGATTTTATGCTTTGCGTCTGCGTCAAGGTTCAGCTGCACCGAAGCATAGCTTTCTCCGGCCTGGTTTTTATAGGCAAGGGTCAGTGTGTAGGAGCCTTCCCGGTTCGCCGTAATCTTGTAGCGGTCTGTACCCTTCGAAGACTTGGTCTGCGTTACGGTAAAGGGGGCATTGCCGCCGCTCTCCGGCTGAGAGACTTCCCACTGACAGCCTTCCGGCGGCTCGATAAACACGGTCAGCTTCAGTTTGGAGGAACCGTCCCCCTTCAGTCTGACCTTCAGCCGCTCGTCGGACTGTTCCTCTGCGCCGCAGGCACAAAGCCCGAGGCACAGAGAAAGAATCATGATAATTGTAAGGATTGTTTTAAATTTCCGCATTTTTCCGCAGCTCCTTTGCTGCCTGCCATTCTATCCGCAGTTTTACGGATTTACTCTGATATTCACCGTCTTTGCGATGGACGGATTTTCCGTTACCGTAAAGATCAGGCGGAAGTTTCCTGCCTCCGTGGGAAGGAAGCTGTAGCCCTCATCGGTGAGCTCCACCGTGTCGCCCACCTGGGCAAAGTTATTGCCGCCCCGCTTCTCCACCCGGACGTAGTAGGCGCCTGTCACGGAGCCGTTGATCACCGGGAGCACCTGCATTTCTTCGCCGATCCGCATGGAAATCTCTTCGTCCAGCTCGTCGCCGGCGTAGACGTTCTCGCCCACGGTCGCCGTCAGCGTCATCTTGATACTGGAAAGATTGAAGATGTCGTTGGCGTCGTCCTGGGTATTTCCGTCGTCGGTAGTTTCCACCAGCGTCCGGTTCACCGGAATGCTGTGGAAGCTGGTGTCTTCGGTACCGTCAATCCGGAAGCTGATGCTTTCCAGATTCCAGGTGGCCTTGGAAGCGCTGATATTATCGTAAGGAATCAGCTTAATGTAGTTGATATGGTCCACACCCTTCATGAAGAAGGAGATGTTCGCATTCTGGCCCGCGGTAAAGTACTCGTTTCCGCCGGCGTACGGACGGATATCGTTGATGACCTTGGTCTGGATGTTCTTGTTTACGTCCGTGTAGTTCATGATCATCTTGATGGGTACTGCGCCGCCGCCGTCGATATTATCGGAGTACTGCAGGGTCTTGAAGCTGAAGCTGGCTCGCTTCAGGGTTCTGGGACCGTTCATGCTGTTATCCGTTACACTGAACTTGGTGGCTTCACTGTAGATCTGGCCGGATTCGTCCAGACTGTAGGTGCCGCAAAGCTCGGCCTTTCCGTTTTCATCCGACTTGTAGCAGAGTACATTGGCATTGGCCATACCCACACGGTTGCCGCCCTTGTCCATATTCACGGCAATGACATCGATGCCCACAATATCCCGCACGTAGGATTCCTTGAAGCGGAACTCCAGCATCTTGCCCGGTTCAATGGAAGCTTCGCCGCTGTCCGTAGCAAATACGTAGGGCGAGATAAACACGGTATTATCCGAAGAATTGGTGCTGGTGTAGCGAATGGCCAGCGCAATGTCGTATTTCTCGTTGGTCAGTTTGGCGGACGAGGTCTTTTCGTCCAGTGCCAGGGAAACCACCTGCTCGTAGCCCAGGGAAGAAATCTTGTTCTGCATGGAGATACCCTTGGCCGTCCGGGCCACGTAAGCACCGCCGAACTTGATCTTGTAGGTACTGATCACTACGCCGTTTCTGACCTGCTGCACCACGCCGTAATCCACCAGAACGTCGTCGTACTGGGTACCAAGCACGTTGGAGGTTACCTGCAGACTGGTAATACCCGACATATTGGTGGCGGACAGATCCGTGGCGTAAAGCACCAGACGTCCGTTCTCCCGGCGGGTCTTCAGGCTGTCGCAGGAGGACATGTAGATATCGGAAGAAACCACAGAGGAATAGTAGGTATTTACCGTCAGGTTATAGCCTGCCTCGTCCGGTGTGCGTGCGCCTTCCGCCATGTAAAGGTAGAGATTCAGCTTGTCGTTGGAGGACTTGGGTACTCTGCCGATAATTTCCTCCAGCTTGGTGGAATCGTCCAGTTCCTCGATCTTGTTATCTCCGAAATTGAGTCGGATGGGCGTGTACGTATCCTTTACCACGGAGTACTGTCTGGGCAGCGACGTTCCCCGCACCTCGTCGGTGAGCAGAATGGGATCCACGTCGTAGATCATCTGATAATCGCCCTCGCTGTTGATAATCCGGCGTCCGCTGGATTTTACGATGCTTACGGAAAGATCCTTTACCGGCAGCACGCAGTTCTTGTAACCCATGGTATAGAAGGTAATGCTGTCGATGATTTGGGCATCGTCCACGGAAACCAGGAAGCGGGCCACATGACCGCCGCGGAACATAAATTCCGGATCGCTGACATAGTACTCCTGGCCGTCCCCGTAAGTGGCGGTCTTCGGCGTCTTGCCCGCGTATTCGTACATCTTTTCCACCACCGGATAATCCCGGATGGTCTTGCGCTCGCCGGAGCTGGTAATGTATACGATATCCGCAAGAACATTGCCCTGGAACTGAGTCAGCTCCACGCCGTAACGGTCGTAATATTCATCCACGCCGATGCAGAACTCCAGATCCAGCATATAGGCGCTGGAGGTAACCGGGCAAATGGTTGCAATCTGCGATTCGCTGCGGCCCGGCGCATTCAGAGATTCCTCTACGTCCTGGTATTCCAGCTTGACCCAGCCCACGTTGCTGCACACATAGCGCTTGTTTACGGTCTTCGGGTTGTCCCGGATGACCTCGATATAGTCGATGGACAGCTTATCCAGCGGGTCGCATTCCTCGGAAACATCGTCCGGAATGATATTGATCGCCACCAGATCGCCCATATTTTCGTTCAAAGAAACCGTAAAGGTTTCGGTTTCGCCTGCCCGGAAGCAGTCGGATTTCAGCAGGGCGTTGGACAGAATGTAGCCTGAGGTTCCGTCCGCAAACACCAGCTGGAAGTAGTACAGGTTGTTGGAACCGCAGCCGTTGGAATCGCCCTTGTTGGCGGAAGTCAGGATGCTGTTGGGGGAAACATGAACCCGAACCTCGTAGTTCCAGGCCGCCTCGTCGAAGTGCAGGTCGGAGGTTGCCATTTCGTAATTCATGCTGTAGTAGTAATCCCGGTAATCTCTCTTTTCGATATTTACATCCACGTTGGCGTTTTCCAGTTCGAATTCCACCGTGGAATTTGGCTGTATCAGAACGCTCAGTTCCTTCTTGGAGAAGATCACGCTGCCGTCCACATTCCGGTCGTAGATACGGTTCAGCACCAGATCTCCGCAGGTTTCGTTGTCCAGCGGGGTAAGAATCCGCTTTCCCACCCGGGATACATCCCGGATCTCGATGCCGCTGATCTGCCATTCATCGAGAATATCGCCCTTGGTAAAGACGATCTTGGTGAATTTTCCCACATTCTGCAGATCCACCAGGAAGCGCAGAGTGCGGCCTCTGCCCATATTGTAATAGTAGCTTCCGTCGGTAATGGAACCGGAAGCAGAATCATAGGCCGGATTATAACCGTAGTAATCCATGGTCAGATCCTTCAGGTTATACTCCTGGGTGCTCATCTCCTGCCCCAGCTCGGACAGATACTCAAAGCGCACGTAAATATCATCTGCCAGTGTATCCGTAAAGTTCAGCGAAGAGGTGGTAAAGCTGAACAGATAGGTTCCTTCATAGGAATGAACATTCTTCTGACCCTGCCCTGCGGGCTGCATTTCAAACTCGTAATCCAGATTGACCGCATCCAGAGTTACCCCGCCGGAAACCTGGTCGCTTTCGTAGATCAGTTTTCCCTGGGGCGTAAGCTGCAGCTGCAGATCATCGGCGCTGTCGTAAAGGTCTCTGTTCACATAACGGCTTTCCGGATTGTCGTAAACCCGGATGTCTTCGATTACCAGAGCATCCTCGAGATCCTGCGGATTGTCGTAGCTCAGCTTCACCGCAGTAATCTCCGCCTCTTCCGGGAAGGTTACGGAGAACACGATGCTGTCGCCCTGCTGGAAGGCAGAAAGCAGCTGGTTCCCCATAATTCTGTTATAGTTGTGATACTCTCTGGAGACATACTCCTTGCGGGTATAGTCAAATACCGGTGTAGACTTATCTTTGCCCGCGTCCGCCTCATAAGTGGGGATGGTGTATTCAAAGACCGCATTGCTGATGACCGGCAGGCTGAGATCCTGCACAAAGCCGTCCTTGTTGTTGTAGGTAATGGTAGCGGTCAGGAACTCTGACAGCTCCAGTTTGCTGTTGGGAGCCGGCGTGCGGTTGAAGCTTTCGATTCCGGCGCCGTACACATCCGCAATGTTCACCTGGAAGGTGTAGGTTACCGGACTCTTGTCCGCCTCTCCGCCGGGAACGTTAAAGAAATAGTAGTAAAGCTGTGTGCCTTTGTCGTTTTTCGCATCCCGGTTTTGCTGCGTATCCTTTACAAAACGGTAATAACCGGAATACAACACGTTAAAGCCGTCCTGCACACATTCGGGAACACTCTTGCCCAGGCATCTGTCGTACTTGATATCGAAGGCCATGCGGTCGGACACAAAGGCGTAATTGTTAATACCGTAGCGGAAGTTCGATTCCCAGTCGGTTTCGTAAAGGCCCCAGCCCTGAATCATCCAGGACTCGGTTTCCGTAGCGGTTTCGCAGTAGAAATCCAGGCTGACCAGCTCGTAAATTCCGTATTCGGAGCGGAACACGATATAATCGGTGGAGCAGGGTTCGAAAAGGTCCATATCCTGCACCTTGTTTTCCACCATGGGGAAGCCGCCGATCTGAAGGTTCTTTTTCGAGTCTTCCCCTTCTACGGTGCTGGGCATCAGCGCACGGGCATCCCGCACGTACTGATTAAACATCCGGCTGTAGCTGTATTGGTCGTCATGGTAGTACCAGGAGCCGCCGTCGGTGCTTCTTCCGTAAACATTGCTGTTGATTGGCACCACAAAGTCCCGGTAGTTGTAGCTCTTGTTGCCCAGCAGTTCCCAGGCATAGCTGTAAAAGAATGACTCCTGCACTGTTGCTGCCGTCGCAAAATTGCTCCAGACCGAGTTGCTTACCATCAGTTTCTGGGGGACATAATGCTTCCACTGCAGACACTCCGCACTGCCCGGTGTAAGATACTGGGTGCTGACAATGTTCGCTTTTTTATCCGCTTCGGAAGCATAGTATCTTACGATAATGGTTTTTCCGCAGTTGCCTGCCGTCATGCCGGTGCTGACCTCCAGCACGTAACGCTTGTTCGAAGCTATATTCAGGCTGGAGCCTCCGGCGGATTTCTCATCTTTGCCTACCGCAAATTTGGTATAGACTTCGGCAGAAGGCTTTCTTTTTTCTTCATCGTCGTCTTCGTCGCTATCCGCAAAGGAGCTGTGCATGGCGCCGAAATACCCCGCGCTCAGCAGAAGAACTGCTGCCAGCAGGAAGATGCTTACTTTTCTGAATTTTTCAAAAAATTTCTTTTTCATCGTTTGCTTTTCAGATATCCCATCAGCTGATCCAGCGATACTTGAATCTTGGTTTCCGTGCCGTGAATAAAGCTTTCCACGGTATTGTCGCTTTCCTCTTCTTCCTGTGTTTCGGCCTGACTGGCCAGGAAGGACATAATATCGAAGCCGTCGCCTTCGTCGTCTTCTTCGCTCTCGTCCTCGTAATCCTCTTCGTCATCCAGATCATCCAATCCGGCAAAGTCGAAGATGCTGCCAAGAGAAGCTGCGCCCAAAGAGAAGTCGTCTTCTTCCTCTTCTTCCCGGGAATCGCCGGAAAGCAGCGTATCGAAGTCCTCCAGGTCTGCCGAGTCTTCTTCCGGCTCGAAGAATTCTGCCGGCTGCGGCGCGGGTGCCGGTTCGAAAGCTGCCGGCTGCGCAGGTGCCGCCATGGGTGCGGCCACGGTAAAGGGTCCCACTTTCTCCACTTCTTCCCGGACAACCCGGCGGATTTCGCTGGCCATATTCTGGGTGCCCAGCTTGCCCACCAGCTCTGCCAGAATTTCTTCCGTGCGGGAGGGCGGATTCATTTCCGCATAGGCTGCGGCTCTTCTTGCGGCAAATTCTTCCGGGGTTTCCGGTACGAATTCTTCTTCCTCGAACGCGTCTTTCACTTCTTCGAAGACCACCTCGGCTTCCTTGGCGGGCTTTGCCGCAAAGAGGCTTTCGTATTCCTCTTCGCTCATTTCGTCGAAGGAAACGGCTGACTCCGGAAGCTTGTCGAAGACCTCTGCGGCTTCTGCCTTGACCGGTCTTTCTTCCAGGTTCTGCTGCAGCTTTTCCCGGGAATCCCGCATAAAGGCTTCCCAGTTTTCCGAACCGTTTTCGCCGTCGAAGTAGGGATTCTGATAATCCCGGTCTTCAAAGAGGCTCTGCACGCCTGCGGGAACCTTGATCTTAAAGCTGGAGCGGGAAGTGGGGCTCATAATGGTAAAGGCTTCGCCTCTTCCGGCCTGCACAATCTGCTCCTGCTCGTGTTCGTTAATGCCGCCGGCCTTTTCGTACAGGGTGCACAAATCTCCCATGTCGTTGGGGGACAGGGCAAAGATAAAGCTGTACTGGCAGGCGTTGATAATGGCTGTAGACTTTCTGGCAATTTCCTCGGAGCCCACAAAGTCCTTGATATTCTGCGTAATGACAATCTGCATACCGTTGTACTTACGGATACGCTTTGCCAGCTGGAACATGAAGTCCAGCGCCACCGGGAACTTGGTATCGATAAAGACGTGAGCTTCGTCGATGACCACCACGATCTTCCGGTTCAGGCCGTACTTTTCGTTGTAGGCCCGGTTCTTGATAATTTCGTTGTCCAGATATTTCAGTACCAGCAGCATCTGGGCGTTGGCTACCGCAGAGTTGCGGTTGGCCAGCAGGCTCTGGAAGTTGAACACTACAAAGTTTTCTTCCGTGGTAATGCTGGAGGGACCGTTCCAGATAACCGCGTTTCTTCCGCCGGTGGCGAATTTGGAAACGTAGTTCATCAGGGTGCGGAGCATGGAGCGGATGTAATCGTTGTCCGTGCGCTGGAACTCCCGCAGGATTTCGTCGTAAAGATCATCGAAAATCGGGTAATCCTCCGGCTTTAAGTAGGACAGATCCGATTCGCTGTGAATGCCTTTGTTCATGTAAATGCGGTCCACCAGAGAGTTCAGGTATTCCAGAGAATCCTTGTCGCAGTCCGGCAGGATCTGGCGGAAGAACTCCTCCAAAAACTGCAGGTGGGTGGCGTAGCTGCTGGTGGCGCTGCCCTCTTCCTCATCTTCCAGACCGGTAATGATATGGAAGGGGTTCAGACGGCCGTACTGGGCGTTGCCCACGTTGATGCACTTGCCGTTCAGGTTCTTGGCCAGAGCGGTGTATTCATCTTCCGGGTCCAGCACGAAAATTTTGGCGTCGTCGGCGGCCAGATTGGCCAGCAGGTCCTTGGTGGCAAAAGATTTACCGGAACCGGACTTACCGACGATTACCATATTGGAGTTGATGCGCTCGGAATTGCGGGCGAAGAAGTCCACAAATACCGGAACGCCGTCGCTGCTGCCCAGCTGCACACCCTTTTCGTCCATTACGTGGGGGAAGATCCACGGGAAGGAGGCGGCAATGGTATTGCTGGGAATGCCTCTGCCCTTGCCGGCCAGAGGATCGTAGCCGGAAATCTGGGAACCGATGTAGGCTACCGCCTGATTGAATTCCATGTTGTTTAAGCGGAAGCCCGCCTCATTCCAGGCCCGGCGCACCGCTTTCTTCATATTGGTGACCCTTGCCCGGAAGGAGGGCTTCTCCAGATCCGGGTACTTGGGGTTTTCTTCGTTGGCAACTACGTCGTAGGCCGTAACGTAGATATTCACGTCCAGCAGAGTTTCGTTGTCGCCCTGCAGGGTGGTCAGCAGGTTCTGCAAGGTTTCCAGATGGGTCTGGGCCTCCAAAGCCGCAGAGTCCGTCCGGGCGCTGGCCACGGTAGCGCGCAGCTCGGACAGAGAGCGGTCGATGGCGTTGATGGCCTTGCCGCTGTCCATGGGCTTCATCTTCAGAACCACTTTTACGGAAGGATAGGTCATTAAAGAGGCCAGCCAGGCATCCCAGACCACGGTGGGATAGGATACCACGTGGAAGTTGTGGGTAACGACCTTGTCTACCAGAGAAACTCTGGGGCGGAATTCCACGGCGGAGGGCATGGCCCACAGGGCGTATTCCTCCTCGCGGAGCTTATCCACCTCGGACTCGTCGAAGTCCAGGGTGTTGGAGTATTTCAGGAAAAGTGCCAGGTCCCGGCTGCCCAGGCGACGGGGCATCATTTCGCCTCTGCGCAGGCAGTCCTCGGCCGTGCGCACCGTGTTTTCCAGCTGGCGCTTGTCGGAATCGTAGAGCACCAGATAGTAGCAGGGCACGATAACCTTATTGTCCGAGCGCATCTGCAGCAGGGTGTTGATGCGGTCGTAAACCACCGCCACTCTGGACTTCAGCTCTTCTTCGCTGATAAACGCTTCCTCGTAGGATTTGCGCAGCTCGTCCAGCTTTTCGTATTCGTTGGTTACGTAATCGTCGTAATTGATCGGTCTTTCGATTTTGACCAGGTTGGCGCTGTAATCCGGGTGAACCATACGCAGCACGGCACCCACGCCGTTTTCGATGGCGGAGCTTCTGCGGTACTCACTGAAAAAGCGGAATTCCACGCAGGGAATTTCCAGCGCCGCACCATAATACTGACCGCCGAACTCGATATATCCGTCCTTGATCCCGGTAAAAGAGGACAGGTCCTTCATTTCGGACCATTCCTCGCCGGCGCTGCGTTTTTCGCTGCGCTCCTGCTTTTTGGTCTGGGACTGGTTGGCACGCTTCAGCCAGATGGCATCCTCCTGCTCCTTGGTGAGCTTTTTGCTCTTTAAAAGCTTTTCGTCTGCCTTCCACTCTGCCTTTTCCGCCTTTTTGCGGGCTCTTCTCTCTTCAGGGCTTTCCTCCGGCGTCTGCTCTTCTTCGGATTTTTCCGGGAACAGTTCGTCGAAGTAAACGTTGTATTCTCCCTTGGTGCGAATCGCGAAGAGCTTTTCGTCGTCCATGCTCTTCTTGAATTTTCTCTTGTAGCCGAAATGGCGGATAATGCTTATCAGGTACAGATAGTTGGGTTCGTTGTCGAATCTGGCAAGAAGAACCGCCGAAAGAATCAGGTGTACCGACAGGAAGACCAGCTTCGCCGGAAGATTGGACACCACGATAAGGGCGGTCATTATCAGCGCGATAGCGGCCACCAGCATATCCCAGAGGCTCACGCCCCGGAACAGTTCTATCTGGACTTTTGTTTTACCCGGAATAATTCTCATCTGATCACTCGTATTTCTACTATTACTTCTTTTTTATATCTATTCTACGTCAATATCGTCCATATTATTCATATTGGGCTGCCCGCTGGGACCCATGGAATCCTGCACCGGATTGGCCGCCGGAATCGGGTTGTTGTTGACAGGTGCCGGGTCCGGACCACCGGACTTAATCGCCATGTTGGGCTGGCTTGCGGGGCCCGTGGAATTCGAACTGGGCTTTACCGGATTCTCTGCCGGAGGCGGAGCCGGGAAATTGCCTGCAATGGCACCCAGCATGGACCTCATGTCATTGCGGAATTCGTTGGTATCTCTCCGATCCGCATCTTCCTTCTCATCCTTCTTCTTCTGGTCATCCTGGGCCTGGGTGGTAAATCCTTTCATAATGCCGCCGGCAATACCGCCCTTATCCCGCAGGGCCTGGCCGAAATTCTTTAAGCCGCCGCCCACTTTGTTGGCCGCTGTGGTAAGACCGGTTGCATCGGAAAGCATACCCAGTGCGCCGCCGCCCACAGCCTTGCCTGCTTTCAGCACGCCCTTGGCAAGACCTCCCGCAATGGAGAGACCCTTGCTCAGTGCGCCGGAGCCCACGTCGCCCGCCATAATGGACTGGTAGCCCGCGTTGTCCGCCAGAATACCGCTGATCATGCCGCTGGCCTTTTCTGCGGTCATGCAGACGGCCATGATAATGACTTCCTTGGCCATGATATTCTTTAAGGTATCTTCGAAAATGACCAGGTCGGAACTCAGCACGATGGGCAAAAAGACCATCAGCAGACGGACCGCAAACACCGTTCCGAAAATGGAGAGACTCTGGATTACAAAGGCTGTACACCATTGCTTCAGCTTTCCGCCGTCATCCAGAGGAAGCACGGAAATAAAGCCGGGAGCGGTAATATACAAAAGAATAATGTTGAAGATTCTTGCCACGCAGTTGATCAGGATCTTTAAAAATTCCATGATCAGAATGGCAATTACAAAGACTGCGGCTATGTGATCCCAGGAGTCGAAGCCTATGTCAAAGTATTCCTCCACCTCATCCAGATTATAAATGTCCTTCGCCTTTGTATAGAAAGGACTGCGGATACTGTCGTCGATGCTGGCATGCTCGTTGTAGTAATTGTTTTTCGCCGCGTTGAAGCTGGATGCCAGCAGTACGGTTCTGCCAATCACAGAGCCGTCTATGCTCATGGTGTAGCCTCTGTAGTAGCTGGACAGCGGAATAAAGCGGGAATCCGTGTGAATCCGGTTCACCACATCGGTGATGGCCTTGGTTACCGCCTCGTTGTACTTGTCCAGCGGCAGGTCCTGGGTTACGTCTGCGGCAAGATAAATCTGCCGGAGCGCATACTGCCAGGACGCCTTGGATTCGGCGGTAACGGAATAGTCATATTCAAACACTCTGTTTCGATAAAGCACATACAGGTCGCCCCGGATGGAATTGAAACAGCTGTTGATATTCACTCGGTTATTAAACGATGAGTTCAAAGAGTAGTTTCCGATGGTATCGATTACCCGGAACATGGTGGCGTAGTCCTCATCGTCGAATTCTATGGTGGACGGGTTGTTGATTTCCGCCGCATTGTCGAACAGATAGTCCACCTGCTGCATCAGAATGCCCGTAGAGGTAATGACCGCGCTGACCAAAGCCGTCATGAGCAAAATCAAAAGAATGGATTTGAACACATTGAGCAGGATCTGGCCGTTGGTGGCTTTTACCTTTTCTCCGGTGGAATCGAACAGCTTTTTGATTACGGAGAACATGGCAAAGCCGAAGGTCAGGGCAATGCCGATGACCGCCATGCCCCAGTACAGGGTCGTGACAATATCGTTATTGAAAAAGATATCGATCAGATACGTTTCGGTACCCTTATTGCGCACCGGCTCGATGCCGGCGTATTTCTCGAACACTTCGTACAGAAGGTCCAGAAACTGCGCCATCAGGGCTTCCACATGGAAGAAGAGACGCGCTATGGCATCCATTATCGCATCCACTATCGAATCAACCATACCGAACCTCCTTTCCTATCTTACACGCATGTGTTTGCGCGAATATATCATAAATGCGCCGGCAGCGGCCGCCACCAGCAGGAACAGCAGCAGGAACATCTTGGCACTGGTGTCGAAAAACAGCCGGATCGTAAAATGATAGAGGCTGGAATTTCCTGCTTCGTCCGTATAAGTCAAAACATATTCTCCGGGCTGGTCCAGCTCGTCCTTTACCGCCTCCGGCTCGCCGTTGCGGGTCATGGTGAGGGTGGAGTTTGCCTCCCGTTTGCCCAGAATGACGGTGGTGGAGGCGATGTTCTTTTCGTTTACACCGCTGATCTCCAGTTCCGGCGGAATGTGGTCCGCCAGCACGTTCAGCTCGTAAGTCTTGCCCGTGTTGTAATCACCGTACTCGATATAGTATTCTCCCTCTTCCGACATGCTGACCAGATTGGTGGCAGTGTTCACGTTATTGCCTTCGAACTGCACCCGGTACACGCTGAAGGGAGCGGGAACCCGGTAGGCGTAGAGCGCACCGGTCATTTTTCCCACAATGGTAAAAGTAAAGAGCTGAGTATCGTTGCTCAGATCCCGGACGATATAGGTGCCGGGGGTCTGCAGATTTTCATATTCCGCCACGGAAACCAGCTCTCCGTCCCGGTAGATATCCACCAGGGAGAGATTGTCCACAGAAAGACGCACACTGCCCTGCACCACCATGCCGTCGTAAACGCTGCTGGCAACGGTGCAGCCCGTTCCCGAGGGAAGGGAGAAGGTATAGGTGTCTTCCTTAATGTTGTAGATGCATCTGTCCGAATACCGCACATAGTTGACCCCGTAGCCGGACTCCGAGGAGATAATCTCGCCGGTGTAGGGATCGATAATGTACAGATCGTCTGCGTAACAGACCGCTGCCGGGGCGGCAAGCAGAATCAGACAGATTAAAATTGCGGTCAGTTTTTTCATTGCTCACCCACCACTAAACGGTTGCGCTCCGCAACGTCGTAGAAAACGTCTTCCGCCCGGAATACATTGGAGCGAATTTCCGAGGTGTCCATGCGTCCCATTTTGTAGAAGGGGCACAGGTAAGAAGGCGTATACTTGGTCTTTAAAGGATAATTTCCGAAGGTAACGATAATGGCGTTGCCCGTGGAAGTTTTGTTGTTCAGCTTCTGAAGCTCGGAGGGATAAATCAGCGGCCGGGTCTGCATCTGGTTGGAAATGCTCATTTCGCCTTCCTTGGAGCCGGTGCTGGAGGAGGTGGACAGGGTCTTTACGGTCTTGTTGCCGCAAAGCTCCGAGAACTCCTTGCAGGTACCGATGTCGTTGGAACCGATGAACATCTTCATGGTACAGTTGGATTTTACGATGTCGGCGCAGGTTTCGCCGTACACGTTGGCCAGCTGGGAGTAAGACTGCACTACCATACTGAACCACACCTTTCTGGAACGGCCTACCGTAATCATCTTGTCGAACTTCTCGATCTTCGGCATATTACCGAACTCATCCATGATGAAGTAAACGTCCCGGGGCAGGGCCAGGTCTTCTCTGGCACTGGCCACCTTGATCAGGGCCTTGTAAATGCTCAGAATGAACAGCGAGGCCAGACCGTGCCGGGTGTCCTTTTCATCCGGGATCTTAATAAACAGGGCGGTGGGCTGCTCCGCGATTTTTTCCGCGTGAATATCCGTGGCGGAGGTCAGTCCGCAGATGCCTCTGTCGTTGAAAAGATTTAATTTATCAAAGGTAATGGACATATAAGAGGACAGGGTCTGATCCGCGGCGGCCAGTACCTGACGAGACAGAGTATAGGCCTGGGACAGCTGACTGCGCCCCTCGAAATAGTCCTTTAATGCCTGATAATTGTTGCTGCTGTTGGTAAGAATTTTGGTAACGTTAAAGAAATTGAACTTTTCCTTGGTCATGTTCAGCTCCGGATTGTCGGAGTCCTCCAGCATGGCCAGGCACACCGCCAGCATAATGGACCGGGCGCCCTTTTCCCAGAGCGGATCCTTTTCGTTGGTGATGGGGCAGATTCCGGAAACCAGGTCGTTCAGATCCTCGTACATTTCGTCGTAGATCTTCTGGCTGGCCACGGATACGTCATCGTGGCAATGCCGCAGGTCGGTATACGCTCTTCCCTGCCATTCCGCCCAGACGCCGTCTGCGCCTATGGGGTCTTCGTCCATCTGCTTTAAATCCTTGTAGGCATCGATGCTGTCCTTGTGCAGCACAATGCTCTGCATGGTCTGCTTGTACTCCTGATACATATCCCAGATGGAATCCAGAGGGTTCCAGCGGGAAGACTCGTAAGTGTCGCGCAGGTTCAGAAGCAGCACGTTGTAGCCCCTTTCGCTGAGGAACTTGGAGTGCAGATCGAACAGCTCGCCCTTGGGGTCTGTCATAATCATGGAAGATTTTTTGGAAGATGCCGCAATCAGCTGGATCATGGGGTTAATGAAGGTGGTGGTTTTACCGGAACCGGTGGAACCGATAACCAGAGAGTGGGCCCCCTTCATAATGCTGACCTCCAGCTTGCCCTTCTTGTTCAGCACCGCGCGCACGGGAACTCCGTCCGCCTTCTGTTTTTCGATGTCGTCGTAATCGAAGGTAATAAAGTTGGTATCTCTTTCCTTGTCCGTCATAAAGCGGCTGTTTTCCAGCACGGAATCCAGCACGTCGGCGTTATCATTTCCGCCGAAAATACTGCTGCGCCGAAGAGAAAAGAGCCTTTTGCCGTAAATAAAGAAGAGCAGAAGCACCATCAGCACCAGGCCGAAGAAAAGTCCCGCCGGTTCTGTCAAAAGCTCCGGCATGGGGTCGATGGGCTGATGCTCCGAGATATTGCCGATGTTTTTCAGCAATACCAGCACCACATAGCCCATAATCCAGGACGCAAAAAGCAGTCCCGCACCCTTCAGTACCTTGCGGGGAAGCTTCCACTCCTTCAGTTTTTCTGTGAATTTCTTTAACATCCGTTATACCCGTCAGCTTCAGAAAAATAATTTATTGTTTGAGCGTTGTCCAGAGCATGCTTCCGACCGAGGAATAAATGTTCTTGGAAGTATAGGCGAATACATAACTGTTATCGCTGCAGGACCATTCCCGGTTCGCGCCCATGAACAGGCCGCCCATATTGATAAAGGAACTGTTGTCCTTTACATAAACGCCTACATCTATCCCGAATGGCAGCTCGGCATTTGGGTTGATCACATTTCCGGAAGAATCCTTTTTGATAACTTCACCGGAGCCCGGATAATAGCACAGCGAATCCAGATAATGCTTGCTTATTTCCGAAGCCTTTGTATTGAAATTGCTATGCGATACCGTATCCCGGGGAATTACGCCGACGGTTACCAGCCCGCCGGGAGCCACCCGGACGGTGGAATGATCCTCTGCGGAAATGCCGTGGGCCAGGGCCGCAAAGCCGGAAATAAAGGCAGAACTGTTGCCGGAAAGACGAATCGAAGCACCGCCGTTTACCGAAATATAGCGGGTCAGCAGCACGCCGCTGTCCTCCACAATCAGCTGCCCGTTATTCATTACGTAGATCGTCCCCGGACAGGCTTCTTCGTCCGGGACGCCCGTACATCGCATGGTGGTTGTATAGCCCGCGTCGCTGTCTACCACACCCTGCACCACCAGGGTACCTCCGTCTACCACAATCACGCCGTTGTTATAAATCAGGCTGCGCACCACCAGGGTGGCGCCCTCTTCGACGGTAACCTGGGTGCCGTGGGTAATGGACATGCTCTTGCCGTCCCAGACCTCCACTTCGCCGGCCTCTACGGTAAAGTCACGGTCGATCAGCGGAACCTCTTCCGGCACGCCGATAAACACCTTAAAACCGCAGGCAGTCCTGCTTTCGGTCCAGTCGCCGCCATCCGGATTAACGGAAGCACCGCCGTTGGGGAACCAGTAAGCATCTGATACGCCGGACAGGTTATAATACATGTGGGCCAGACTGTCATGAAACTCCATTGTGAAAGACCCATAGGTGGTTACATTGGAAACCCACTTGTTGTTCTTTTTCCCCGCGCTGCCGGGATTGGACCGGGGACCCACCACAAACTGCATATCGTAGGCCGCGTGATTCACAAAGCCGTACCAGCTGGCATCTCCGATCAGGCAGTTGGGACCCACTTTATAGTCGCTCATAAAAGCCAGACTGCATTTGGGCGCATTGTTGTCGTTGTCCATGCCCATATACTTGATATAGGGCGTGCCCAGACCGCTTCGGGTGGTAAAGCTATCCTGGCTGACATCAATGTCGTAGACGGGTTTTACGGGCTGCCCTACATAGTCTTCGCCGGAAATCGCGCTGCCGGAGAAGAAATAGGTCTGCGAACTGCGAATCTTGTCTTTGCCCACATCGTAGTCGGAGAAAACCAGAAGCACACGCCACCAGTTCTCGTCGGAGCTCAGCAGCTTATCGCTGTCCGACACCTTTTCCTTCTTTGTTTCCGTCTTCGTTCGCCCGCCGGAATCGGTGGTCGTAACCTCGTACTCGCGGAAAAAATCCAGGAACTCCTGCTGGTTTTTCACCCGGGTCCATTTATAGCCGCTTTCCGTAGCCTCCGCAAAGCTGGGCTTTAAAGGCGTCAGACCGAGGATGCAAACCAGGCAGAGCGCAAAAAGCAGCGTCTGCCGGAAAAAATGCGTTATTTTATTGCTTCGTTTCATCTGCTTCATTTTCCTCGATGGAAATAGAACGGAAGAATGACTACTTTAAAGTGGTCTGATAATTAGAGGCCCATTCTACCAGGTAATCGGTGAGCAGGTTGAGTGCTACGATCAGAACGAAAATCAGAATAAATCCGATGATGGCGCTCTTCAGGTGAGCCTTTGCCTTTTCTCTGTCCTGCGGTTCTTCTGCTCTGGCATACTTAACGCCCAGAAGCACGCAGTAAAGGGTTCCTACGGCGCCGACGATCAGGAGTACCGGTCCCAGGAAACTGTTGAGCAGATCTACGATCGGAGCGACTACGTCGTACAGAGACTTGCTGCCTGCGGCAAATGCCGGGGTTACTGCTGCTGCGATAGCAGAAAGTGTCATTGCGGTTCTTGCACAGATGTGCTTTTCATTTAACTTTTTCATTTTATCCTCCCAGAATAAATATGGTTTATCAAATTATTTTAACGGGCTGCGCCCGCTTTACTGACTTGTGAAATATCGGTGTGCCGAAAGCTCAGACCAGGCCGACCTGAGATTTTGCGCTCTGCACCTGGGGATTGTCCTTCTTGACTTCCTCCTTGACCGGCTGCTGCTGTTCCGCGGCCTTGACTGCGGCATTCTTGCCCTTGACTTTGACGGTCTTGGCGGCATGCTTGGCCATGTCTTCGGAAAGATTCTTCCGCATCTTCTTGGAGTTTTCCTCCAGCGCGGCAGAATCCATAGCGCCGAAATAATTCCGGAAAGCGGGGCTTTGGGCCACCTCCTCCACGGATTTGCGGAAGCTCTCCGGCTTGGTCTGCAGCGCTTTGCCCAGCCGCTGCTCCTTGGGGTCTTTCGACTCCAGCAAAACCTTCGCCTGCTGGGACACGATTTTGGACTGAATGATTTCTTTGTTCAGCTCATCCTCTGTCGGCACGTTTTCGGAAGGCTTTTTGCCTTCGTTCATGGCGTCCGCAATATGGCGCAGCTTTAACGCGGCAGTCAGACGTCCGTGAGCCCTTCTGTTGTCCACATCCTTCATCCGGAACTTGAAGTAGGCATCCGCTGCATCTCCGATCTGCGCGGCCATCCGGCCGTAATTGATGTAGCTTCCCTGCTTCAGACGAATCTGGGCAATGGTCAGCTCCCGATCCAACTGTTTGAACTGGTCCGAAGTACGGTGCACCCGCTTCAGGTCGTCCAGCGACTTTTTGATCTCCAGAATCTGATCCCGGAAGTCGTTGATGACTTCGTCGGAGTATTTGATATCCTTTCGGTGGCTGTCCAGACGGGTTGGGGCAACGTCCTTCTCTTTTTCGGCCTCCTCAGGCTTCTTTTCCGCCTCTTCGGGCTTGGGCTCCGCCGCTTTCTTTTCAGGCTCTTCGGGCTTGGGCTGATTCTCCGGAAGCTCCGCCTGAATGGGCGGCTGCTCCTGCTTTTTCTCCGCTTCCTTTTCTTCTGGCTTCGGCTGATTCTCCGGAAGCTCCGCCTGGATGGGTTCTTCCTTCTGCGCAGCCTTCTCCTGCTCCCGAACCTCCTGCAGATGCTTTGCTTCGTACTCCGCACCTGCGGCCGACAGGATCTTGAAAATTTCCGAAGGCGATGCCGCCGCTTCCTTTTCCAGCAGGGCCATGGCTTCCGGACCGTCACCGCCGTAACGCTTCCGGAAGTAGGGGCGCCCCATCAGCTCTGCGGCTTTCGCCTGAAACACTTCCGAGTCTGACAGTAATTTATCGGCTTCTTCCACCGCCGCCGGATTATTCTTCAGTTTCGCCCTGCGCAGCGCGTAGGATTTTACGAACTTTTCCGCGATCTGCTGCTGCAGCTTTTCCGCGGGCGTCCGAACGATATCTTCGGGGTCACGATTCCGCTTTACCGCGTCGGCCAGCACCGCCATCTCCGCAGCTGCACTGATGCGCTCCGAACGGGTGTGATTGATGCTCTGTCCGATTTTCTCGATGCGATATTTTTCGCTCAATTTGGATAAATCGGAAAAAACCTGCTTAAAATCGTCCTGATAAGGCGACTTCTCCAGCTTTTCCATCCCGGTCTTTAAAGCTTCCCGCCACGCAAGCAGGCTGGCGGAATCGCCGGAGCGGGTGCCAGTGGCCTCCACTCTGTCGCGAACGGCCCGCAGGCGGTTCATCATGTCCTTCTTATAATAACCGTCGACGAAATCCCGCTTCTCTACGGGCTGCTTGTATAAAGCCCAGGCTTTCTTGTTTTCCGCATCCTTTTGCAGTCTCGTCGTTTCTTCGGTTTCCGGGTTGGTTAAATAGAACTTTTTCCCGGCCGCAATATCCTTGGCAATCTGCGTATAAATCGATGAGCCGGCGTCTTCGTATTCGTAATGCTCACCGTTTTCCTTCCGGATCCATCCGGCGTCCGCCAGCTCCTGCAGGGTGTATTTTCCCTGATAGACACCTTTGCGCCGTCTGATGTGAAAGAAATCCTCCACCGCGATCTGGGCCATGGCGATATCCCGCGAAGTGGCTTTTATGCGCTGCGGCGCTCCCAGTTTCGGACCTTTTTTTGTCTTATCTTTGCCGTTTCCTGACATAATTCCTCTATAAAAATATCTCTGAACTTTTTACAGATAGTTCCCCTGATAGTAAACTATTGTACAGTATAAACCCCAAAGCGTTACAGAACCGTTACAGATTTGAAGTTTTTCTGCAGAAAAAGGGAAGCTTCTGCGCCTTTTTGAAAAAACTTTTTACATATTCAGAGTTTTTGCCGGTACCGGCTCGTCCCAGGCCTCCAGAATCTTTCCCCGGCCCCGGATTGCCTTCTGCATTTTTGCCACTTTTTCCTTCAGCACGCCGCTTTGGGCCTCGGTCAGCTTCAGCTCCTTGATGCGGCTGCATTCCGCCATAATATTCACCGCGCTGATACCGTCCAGAATATCCCGGCCCATGGAGGAAAGGTCTTCTGCAATATTCATCTGCCGCCGGGTAAGACCGCCGGCTTTGATCAGCTCCGGCCGACTCTTCAAAAGAAACAGAATATCCTCGGCGTAGGCAGACCAGCAGGCCGCCTCGTCCGCATCCGCGGAGGCAGAAAATCCGCTGCAGCAGCTCCGAAGTCCCTCTGCCAGCACCTTGCCGAAATGCCGCGGGTCTCCGTTCCGGTACAAAAATACCGCTTCGATAGCTGCGGCCAGAGAGCTTTTGCGCAGCTCGTCCACATCCTTGGTCCGGGGCTGGGCGGTTTCCTCGTCGGACCAGATATGCGGGGCCAGGCGTTCCATATCCTTGCCCGCGGCGCAGAATGCCACCACCGGCAGGCAGGTTTTTTCCAGTTTCAGGGCTTGCGGAGACTCCGGCAGCTTTTGGTCCAGCTCCGTATAAGCGTCCAGCGCGTAGAAATCCGCCAGCTG
>JAZUKP010000017.1:0-15233 GCA_045643345.1 Anaerovoracaceae bacterium
CCCTGCGGCATTCCCGCAGCATCATGCCCACGATGGTTTCCGCAAAGCAGTAGGTCATTACGTGACCTCCGTCCGGAAATTTCTCCACCAGATGCCGGGCGATTTTATCGATGCTGGCGTAGCGCTCGTCGTTCAGTTCAATGGTTTTGTTCACGATGGCTTCCCAGGTGGGGCGCCCCTCGTCCAGCGCCTGCGCAGCCGCGTCCACGCACTGATTGCAGAGAAGGCTCATGCGCTTGCTGGTGGTGGGCCGGGCGTTGGCGATGGTAAACGCCGCCTGCTGAAGGTACTCCAGCTGCGCCTTTTCCCCCAGATCCCGGCATTCCCAGGCGGCCAGTGCCATACCCATGGGACCCGCGGTATAGGGGCCGGCGGACTGGGTCACCATATCCGTTAAGGCCCGGGCCACCTCCCGATGACTGCGGCATTCCACGAAACTGGTCTCTGCGGGGTATACCCGCCGGTCCAGGATCAGCACCCGTCCGTCCTCGAAGCGGGCAATATTGTCGTACCTGAGCATAAACGCCAGGTTGTTGTCTTGTCTTTCCATTGTATCTGTTCTTTGTGTGTTATAAATGAAGTCTGCCGTCTTTGCTTTTGTTAAGGCTGCAGACGATGCTCCGCAATATACTGCAGAACCGTCTCTTCAGACAAACTGCGATTGATGGTGTCGCTGCTCTGTACCGCCAGACTGCCGCAGGCCAGCGCGTAATCCGTGCAGTCCTCGGGGGAAAGTCCCAGAGAAAAGGCCCGCACAAAACCTGCCATAAAGCAGTCTCCCGCACCGGTGGCGTTGACCATCTCTGCCGGTTCTCCCAGCGAACGGAAAAAGCGGCGGCCCTCCCGGTCCGCATAATAGCAGCCCCGGCCGCCCAAAGATACCGCAAGAGAATGCACGCCTTTTTCCAGCACAGCCTCCGCCGCAGCTTCGATCTCCCGGTCCGAAGCGCAGGAAATGCCGGAGAGAGTCTCCAGTTCCATAGCGTTGGGCTTTAAAAAAAAGATTCCGTCCAGCAGATCCGCAATGCGGGCAGCCTTGGCTGTGGAAATGGGATCCACAAAGATTTTCGCTCCCTTTGCCAGTTTTTTTACCAGAGCAAACTGTTGGGGCGTCAGGTTGGTGTCCGCGGCAATGGCGGTCGCACCCGCAAGCAGCGGGGCCATCTCCCAAAACCAGCTTTCCGGAATATTCTCCACCACCCGGGCATCGCAGGAGGCCATAAACAAGTCCCCGTCCGAATCCAGAATGTCCAGATATACCCCGGTGGGATAGTCCGGCGAAAGATATACGGCAGAGGTATCGATGCCCCGGGCGCCACATTCCGCAAGCAGCTGCTGACCCAGCGCATCCTCGCCCACCGCGGAAAGCAGTGCGCAGCGCGCCCCCAGGCTTTGCAGATTATCCAGAATGTTGCGCACCACCCCGCCGGGAGAACTGTGAATCCAGCCCGGGTTGGAATCCCGCAGCTGCGCTTCCGTCAGCAGGTGAGCGTGCATATCCATATTGGCTCCGCCGACCCCTAAAATATACGTTTTCTGTTCCTGATCTCTTTGGGAATAATCCATTCTATTCTACCGTATCCGCATGAATAAACTTGGTTCCGCCGGAACGATTGGATAAACCGCCGGTCAGTACCACCAGATCACCGGACTGCACAAAACCGTATTCTTTGGCCGCGGCCACAGAATCGTGAATCATCTCTTCCAGACCCGTAAAGCTCTTCACCAATACCGGCTTCACGTTCCAGCACAGGTCCAGCTGCCGGTAGGTCTTTTCCCGGCTGGTCATACCGATAATGGGCATAGGTACTCTGCAGCGGGAAATCATCCGGGCGGTAAAGCCCTCTGCCGTACGGGAAATAATGCAGCGGGCGTCGGTATCCAGCGCCAGCTGACTGGCGGAATGAGACATAGCGTCCGTTAAATCGTCAATTACGATATCGGCAGAGCGGAACCGCTTGGCATAATCGATATGCTCCTCCGCGTTTTTTGCAATCATCGCCATGGCGCTTACCGCCTGCACCGGATACTTGCCGGAAGCAGTCTCGCCGGAAAGCATAATGGCTGATGACCCGTCGAACACCGCGTTGGCCACGTCCGAAATCTCCGCACGGGTGGGACGGGGCTTTTCAATCATGGATTCCAGCATCTCCGTAGCGGTAATGCACACTGCACCCATCCGGTTGCAAAGCTTGATCAGGTGCTTCTGAATAGCGGGCAGTTCCTGATAGGGAACCTCCACCCCCAGGTCGCCCCGGGCCACCATCAGCGCCTCGCAATAACGAAGGATATCCTCCGCATTGTCCACGCCGGACTGATTTTCGATTTTCGCCATCAGCTGAATTTTGCTGCCGCCGTTGGCATCCAGAAATTCCCGCACATCCAGAATATCCCGGGCGCAGGAAACAAAGGAGCAGGCCACAAAGTCCACGTCCTTTTCGATGCCGAAGAGCAGGTCGGCCTTATCCTGCTCGGAAAGATAGGTCTGCTTTAACACCTTGCCGGGGAAGCTCATGCTCTTCCGGTCGGAGAGCTTGCCGCCGATCAGGGTAACACAGTGAATCTCCGTGCCTGCAATCGCTTCCACCCGCAAAGATACCAGACCGTCGTTCACCAGAATCGTATCGCCGGGCTGCAGTTCTTCGGAAAGCTTTTTATAGGAAACCGACACCTTTTCCACGGTGCCCGCCGTTTCTTCGCAGCAAAAGGTAAACGGATCGCCCTCCTCCAGCAGTATACTGCCCTTTTCGAAGGTGCCGATGCGGTACTCCGGACCTTTGGTGTCCAGCAGTATGGGCAGCGGAACGCCCATCTCTTCGCGGACTTTTTTAATCATGTCAATGGTTTTTCCGTGGCTTTCGTGGGTGCCGTGGGAAAAATTCAGCCGGGCAACATTCATGCCGCCCTCCACCATCTTCCGCAAAACTTCCTCGCTGTCGGAAGCAGGCCCCATGGTGCAAATAATTTTTGTTTTCTTGTCTATCATCTTTTCCGGCCGGTTTCCGGACCGGTCTGCCGTCTGTATCATATACCGCAAAGGCTTCGGAATACTCCGAAGCCCCTGTGAACTTATTTACTTGTAAAGCTCCGCAATGGCGTCCGCGCATTTCTCCAGGCCGAAGGCACTGCTGTTCATGCAGATATCGTAATTAACAGCCACACCCCATTCCGCGTCGGTATACATCTGGTAGTAGGCTTTGCGGCGCTTATCCATGTCGCTGACCCGCTTTTCGATATTTTCTTCCGCTTCTCCGTAGGATTCTATCGCCCGTTCACATCTGTCCTTTATAGGTGCGTACACGAAGATCTTCAGAAGGTCTGCACGGTCCTCCAGCACCTGGTCGGCGCATCTGCCTACAATTACGCAAGGTCCTTTCTCTGCCAGTTCCTGCAGCACCTTGCACTGAGCGCTCCAGAGAATTTCAGACGGATCGTAGCCGCCGGCGCTTCCGAAAGAAAGAACGTTGCCGATCCAGCTGGAATAAGGCATTGCCTCGCTGCGCTCGTTGATATACTCCTTGGTATAACCGCTTTCCTCCGCGATTTTTTCGATCAGTTCCTGATCGTAGCAGGGAAGGCCAAGCTTTTCCGCTACCATGCGGCCAATATCTCTTCCGCCGCTGCCGTATTCTCTGCTGATGGTAATAATCTTATTGCTCATACTAATACCTCGATTTTTTATTTATCGTGAAGAATTCCGGAGACCCGCTTGTACAGCAGGAAGGTAATCACGGAATTCAGACCCGCTTTGGCAACGTTAAAAAGAATAATCCAGGGGAGCAGTGCCACTACTGCAGACCGGGGCGCCCCCATATACAAAGGCGTCAGGAAAAGGTTGGCCGGAATCATCATCAGAGCCATAGAAAGAGAACCCAGAAGAAGAGCCAGAATTGCCCGCCTCTTTGTCTTTTTCTTCCCGTAGATCGTGCCCGCAACCGCCACAAAAGTTCCGGTTGCCAGAATGTGCATCACAATTCCGTACCAGGAGGACGCGGCGCTGACCGTCAGGCCCTGAATCACCGAAGCCAGAACCGTCAGAATCAGTCCCGCAGCCGGGCCCATGGCAAAAGTGCCCAAAAGAATGGGTACATCCGCCGGGTCGTACTCCAAAAAGGATACCACAGGAATCAGAGGCACATGAATCAAGGAAACCAGAACGATGGATATCGCTGCCAGAACGCCCAGTTTCGCGATTCGCGACGTCTTTTTATTGTAATTCATCTATCTATTTTACTGTCAGTCTGCCATCTACGTGCGCATCCAGATGCTGATGGTTGGACAGATATTCCTCCACTATTTCTCTGCTGGAAGTTGCAACAACTCTGGAGGGTTTGTTGGCTTCCACCAGGTCTCTGGAAAAACCGAAAATATCATCAAAATTGGTATAATGGAAATCCTCCAGACCGACCTTATACAGTCTTTCGTTATCCACCGGTTCTCCCTCGAACTTGAATTTATCGAATCGGTGCGTCTCCCGATTATAGGTGATTTCCACACCCTTGGAGAACTGATAGAATTCGCAGTGCACGCCCTGCCACACCTCGTCCCGGCACATAAAGCGCACCATATCCTTCAGCTGCTGACCGGTAACGTACAGCATATGCACCGCGCCGTCATAGGGATAGCACTCCACCAGGTCGGAAAGCAGAACGATGGGACCCATCTTGGTATTGCGGATGCTGCCGGAGCCGGTCATCATAATATCCAGGTCCAGGCTTTCCTTTACCGCATCGGCAAACACGTGACCCAGCTCCGTCTCCTGATTTCTCTCCGGGTGGGTCAGCTGGCGGGAGAATCTGGTAATTACCCGGTTGTACTTTTCGTCCGTGCGGTCCTTGTATTTTTTAAGCATCTTTTCCAGGTCCGGGTCTCTGGGGCAGTTTCTCTGGTTGATGGGAACCGTCTTCCACTCGTACGCCTTGATGCAGTTTTCCTGGGTATCAATCGTAATATCGAAGCGTCCGATCTGGTCCGTGCCGGTACCGGCCTGCACGATTACAATATTGTTGACGCTGATCGCTTCCTTGGGCAGGGTGTGAGAATGCCCGCCGACAATAACGTCCACGCCCCAGGCCGGATCCAGCATAGCTGCCAGCTTTTTATCCTCCTCGTAGCCGATATGAGTCAGAAGCACGGTCAGATCCACATCCACCGCGTTATAGGCGTTGCAGATTCTTCCCACCTCCGCGGCAGCCTCCTCCACGTTTACCAGAGAACCGATAAAGCCGTCGCTCTTGGTCTGGGAAATAACCTCTTCCGTCAGAATGCCGATAAAGAGTACCCGCATGCCGTCGATTTCGATAATCCGGCAGGGGTCAAACAGTCTGGCGCCGTTGGTGGTAATGTGCAGGTTTGCGTTGATAATGGGGAAGTTGGCGCACTTTTCGATAAAGAGCAGATGAGCCACCCCATAGTCGGTTTCGTGATTTCCCAGGGTAACCACATCCGGCGAAAGCATGTTCATGATCTCGATGGTGGAAACACCCTGGAATTCGGAATCGATTACGGAGCCGCGGAACATATCCCCGGCAATGCAGTAAATTACGTTGGGCTCTGCAGCACGCACCTTGTTGATATATCCGGATAATCTGGACACGCCGCCAATCAGTTTGGAATCCACCTCTTCTGCCAGAAAATCTCCGTGCATATCGTTGGAATGCAGAATAGTTAAGTTTTTGTATCTTTTTTTCGCCATAAGATTCATCCTCCGCAATCAAAACAAACAAGCGCTGATATTTTATTATACTACATTACAATTCTTGCTGTCAGTACATTTATTCCGTTTTCGGCAAAGGCGCCGAAGGAAAAGCCGTCCGCCGCAGGCTTTTTGTAGACCCGCAGCACGTCGCCCTCCAGGCATTGGCGGCTGTAGCAGAGAAAGGCCTCTTTGATCGGTCTTTCCGCCAGCAGCGCATTGCTTACCGTATCCGCAAACACCCGGATGTAAGCCGTGTTGTTCATGTGACCGATATAATCGATGTCCAGCGGACTGACCCTGTAATCCCCCACGTAGCAGTCCGGAGAAAAATCTCTTTCAATCCGGGGAAAAGCCTCCTCGTAGACACTGCCCCGGAAAAAGGGATAATCCGGAGAAATATAATCTCTTACCGGCAGCAGCTTCTTGCATCCCTCCGTTGCCACCAGCCACTCGGTCTCACCCTTTACCAGAAGCTTGCCCTGCAGATCACGGATTTCGTACTGCCGCAGTACGTACAGCTTGGAAGGCGGTGCCAGCCAGGTGCGGACCACTACCTCGTCGGTCAGCCGGGGCGGATCGTAAAAGCTGACCCGGCTCTTCCCGATAATCCAGTACAGGCCCATTTCCTGCATTCTGCGCCGGCCGAAGCCCACCACTTCCTCGTGGAGCGCGGCGGTATCCATAAACAGAGTCAACGCCCCTAAAAGCCCTACTTTTCCGTCCGCACCGCAGACCGAAATCAGGACCGGCATTTTTCTTTCGTATATATTTTCCATATCAATCCTTTGCAGGCAGACCGAATTCTCCGGGCATAAAGCGGGGACACACATTCTCCACCGAGGGAATAACTGCAGCCGCCAGACGGTTTCCGATACTGCAGGCTTCCATCAGGCTCTTGCCGTAGGTCAGACCCGCGCAAACACCGGAGAAAAATGCGTCTCCGGCACCGGTGGTATCCACCACGTCCACCTTCAGCGCCGGACAAACGCCCCGGTCGCCCTGCATATTGGCAAACACAGCGCCATCCCCGCCCATGGTCACCACCATGGAAGGAATATGGGCCGTAGAAATTTTTTCATAGAGTATATTCTGCATTTCCGCAGGTGTTTTTCCGCTGTAATCCTCGGAAAAGAGAATGCCCGCCTCGTCCTGATTGCACACCAGGCATTTTACGTCCTTGAAGAAATCCCGGCGCTCAATGGCAATGCTCATATTGGAGATTACCGCGTAAATATCCTTGTTGTACTTTTCGGCCAGCGCAAAAACCTTCTTGACAATCGCCTTGTCCGTATCGATTTCCAGCGAAATACTGTCGCAGTTTGCAAAAATTTCGTCCCCGAAGCGTTCCAGCGTATCCAGCACCGGCGTAAAATCCGGCCGCTTGGAAATTGCCGCCACCACGTCACCGGAATTGTCGAACACCGCCAGCCAGATGCCCATGCCGTCCTTTATCTTGCGGATGTACTTGGTTTCCACCTTGTGCTTCTTCAGCTTGTCGATTACATCCTCGCCGCTGCCGTTGTCGTCCACCAGGCTGACAAAGGTAGGCCGCAGCTCCATATTGGCCAGATCTTCTGCAATATTGCGGGAAACGCCGCCATGCACCGTTTCCACCTTGCCCATATTCCGTCCTGCCGGAATGTAGGTACTGAGCGGATAACCTTTAATGTCCACAAAAACCGGACCGATTACAACAATGCCCACGTCTAAACTCTCCTTTTTTGTAAAAAATTAGTTTTATTATATCACATGTGTCGGCTCCGGAAGATATAGAAATTGCAATCCGGCAGACCAATTGCGTGCAGTTTTTTTCCGGAGATGCTATAATCGAAAAAAACAAGGAGAAAACCACCTTTGAAAACCTACGTACCCAATTATTATAAAGAGTTTTCCTGCATTGCGGACCGCTGCACCCACAGCTGCTGTATGGGCTGGGAAATCGATATCGACGAAGACAGTCTGAACAAATACAAGGCGATGGAAGGGCCTCTGGGTGATGCCCTGCGGGCAAATATTTCCGAAGAAGAAACGCCCCATTTTATTCTGCAGCCCGGCGACCGCTGCCCTTTCCTTCTGGAGAGCGGTCTCTGCCGCCTGATTCTGGCGCAGGGCGAGGATATTCTCTGTCAGATCTGCACAGACCATCCCCGTTTTCGCAATTTCTGGACGGACCGCATCGAAGTGGGTCTGGGCATGGCCTGCGAGGAGGCGGCCCGGGTCATATTAAGCAGTCCGGAGCCTTTTACCCTGGAGCTTTGGGAAGATGACGGCACAGAAAACGCGCAGCCCGAAGCGGAAGCTGCAGAGCCCGCAGACGAAGATGCTCTGCCGGAAGACGAAGCCTGGCTGATGGACCTGCGCAGCCGACTACTTTCCGAAATAAAAGAAACCGGCCCCCTGGCCCGGCTGCGGGAATACTTGATTTTCCGCCATATTGCGGACGCCCTCTACGACGATATGGTAGAGGAACGCATTGCCTTTACGGATTACGCCTTCCGCCGCATTACCGACGACTGGGACGGCACGGATCTAAGCGATTTGGCGGAGCGGGCCAGGGCCTTTTCCGAAGAAATCGAATATAATCCGGAAAAACAGAAAGAAATTATGGAAAAACTGTGGTAACTTCCATTAAAAAACCCGCTCTGCCTATGGGTAAAGCGGGTTTTGTTTTAGAATTATTTATCCGAGATTACTTTTCGTTTCTCTTCTTCATGCTGAGGTAGATTCCTGCTGCAGATGCTGCGAATACTTCGTATACTGCAAATGCAATACCTGTTTCCGGAGCTTTTAAGGTTTCTCCGCAAACATCGCACTTTCCGTCCTTGTCTGCATCCTTGTGTTCGCATTCCGGAAGTGTCTCGAACATACCCATAACAACAGCTGTTACAAGTTCGGACTTTCCTTCCTCCGGATAGAGCAGCAGTGTGCCGGTTTCCTCGGTAAGCTCTTCACCGTTGATGCTCGCCTTGGTTGCGGTTCTGTTAAAGCCCTGTCCGTCCTTTGCTGCTAAGGTAACGGATACCGAGTAGGAATATCCGGCCTTGAAGCAGTCTCCGTTCTTCAGGATTTCAACCGGGGAATCTTCCTTGGAACCCATCCAGGTAACTTCGGTTACTTCTACAGCATCTTCCGGAGCGGTAACAACTTCCGGAGTGAAGTCCGCGGGCTGTCCTGCCTGCGGTGCATCAATGGTAACGTCAATGCTCTGGACGCAGGGGATGATGGTGATTCTGCCCTGAGCCTTTGCATAGTCCTCGCCTACTGTGCCGCCGAGAGAATCGGTGATGTAGTTGATCAGAACCTGGTTGTCGATCAGCACTTCGTCCTGGAGAATGGTTACATTCTTCTTTCCGAACATTGCATAGCCGTCTCCTGCGGACTTGAGCATGTAGTTGTGGGATGCCAGCTTATAGGTCTTGGCCGGATCAACGGGTTCTCCGCCGATCAGAACGTCCTTAACTCTTCTTTCACCTTCCACCTTTACGAATTCGCTTTCGTCATTCAGTACAACGCCGGAAGGAATGCGGGTATCGATGGTATAGGTGAGGCCGGAAACCTGGAGGAATCCGCCCAGCTCGCCGGGGCAAGCGGAGGAGCCCAGTTCCAGAGCATCCAGAATCTGCTGTCCGGTTACTTCAACCAGGCAGGCGCTGTTGCCGAAGGGGTGAACAGCAATGATCTGTCCGAAGGTAATGTCGCCTGCGGGGATGTCTGCACGAACGCCGCCGCCGTTTACAAAGGCAACGTCTGCATCCAGAAGAGTTCTGTATGCGTCAGCGCAGAGGTCTCCCAGGTTGGTTTCCTGGTTTCTGACAGCTCTCTTGCCGTCAGCATCCTTGGTGGTAAGATCAACGAGAGTCTTTGCTACAACGGTGTTCTGAAGCTCGTCGAACTTATCTGTAATGGTCTGAATGTAAGCAGTTGCAGCTGCATCTGCTTCCACATTCTCCAGTGCCACCAGCTCTGTGCCGATGGTTCCGTCTGTCTTGATGACCAGCTTGCCTACGTTGGAAAGCTTGGTGCCGGTCTGCTGCAGAACAACTTCCTTGCCGTCTGCATTCTTAACGGTCTTGGTGTATTCGCCGTGGGAATGTCCGTCGATGAATGCATCAATTCCGGTGGTGTGAGCGATTACTTCTTCGGAGGTCCAGGGCTGAGATTCCGCATCGTCGCCCAGATGTCCTACTACAATAACGAAATCCGCTTCCGCTGCTGCAGCGGTAACTGCTTTCTGTACTGCATCGTAAAGGTCCTGTCCGTTATTTCCCTGACAGAAGCCGTAGATGTAGTTTCCGTCGGAATCCTGGAAGTAGGTCGGGGTGGACTTTACAAAGGTTTCCGGTGTGGTAACGCCTACGAATGCAATCTTAACGCCCTTAACATCGAATACCTTATAAGCGTCAACTACCGGGTTGCCTGTGGCCAGGTCCACAAAGTTGCAGCTTACATACGGGAAGCTGGCCAGCTCTTTTGCAATCTTAAGAGTCTGATCCATACCGTAATCGAATTCATGGTTTCCGAAAGTTGCCAGGTCGTATCCCAGATAGTTCATGATGTCGGTAACATATTCTCCCTTGGAGAGTGTGCCGATGACATCGCCCTGAATGGCATCGCCTGCATCAACGAGAAGATCTGCATCCTTTGCCAGTGTGGCTACCTTGTCATAGGGAAGATAACCGCAGTGGGCATCATTGGTGTGCAGAATTACGATGTCTTCTGTAGGGGTTGCTCCTCCTGCGAAGCAATATGCAACGCCGGAAAGAATCATCACCATGGCCAGAAGAACTGCAAATAATTTTCTACTGCGCATAGCCTTATATTTCTCCTTTCACTATGTGACACATAAACATCATAATTATATCACACAAAAACCCCGCAGGAATATACTCCCCTGCAGGGTTCGAAAAAAATTTTTCATAGAATCGGATAATTCCACAGGAAAACCTTCGTTCCTGCTTATAATTATTTACTTACGCTGATAATTATCGCCGGTTCCTCGGTAAAGCCGGTGGCTCCGGTATAAGCCAGCAGATCGCCGAAAGAAACGGTCTCTCCCTCTTTTACTGCAATCTCGCTGCAGTGACCGTACTTCCAGCTTCGTCCCTCGGAATCCAAAACCGTAACACAGTTTCCATACCGCGATTCGTACTCCGCCCTGAGAACCTTTCCTTCACACACCGCGTAAAATGGCGTGCCTTCTTCTACAGCACTCCGGTAATATCCCTCACGCAGAGCTGCGTCCCGAATACCAACCAACTGCTCCGAACGCTCTGAATTAATGACAGGCTCATTTTTTGGGGAAACCTTCACAGGCGCTTCCAACTGCCCTTTATCTTCCGAAATTATGTTTTCTACAATATTTCCCGCAGCATCCCGGATAACGACGCTTCGGCTGTAATCCTCCGCAGCTGAAGCACGGTTTGTCATGAAAAAGAATGCAAGAGCAATACAAACCAAAATAAAGACCCCCGCAGAGCTACGTTTTGCCTTTTTGTAATTCATCATTCTTTTTACCCTCCTTTTTATACTGATGCTCCCGAATGAAAGAACCTCCCTGCCGAATGCGGAGGACGCTGCCCCGCAGTCCAAAAGTGCCTGCATGTAGCTCGCAGTGTACCCTGCGTCGTCGCAGCACACCAGGCTTTCGTCGCAGGCCATCTCCAGATCCTCACAAAAGGCCTTGTACGCAATGTGACACAGAGGATTGAACCAATGAACCGTCACAAGAAGATAAAACAAGAATTTGAGCAAGTGGTCGAGATAACGGATATGCGTTTTTTCGTGGTCGATAATAAACCTTCGGGATTGTGCGTCCACAGAGACCGGGATATATATCCGGGGACGTATCAGTCCCAGAATAAACGGGCTTTGGATTCCGGAGCAAAGATAAATATTGTCCCTTTGAAGCATTGCATTTCGAACCGTTTTCCTGAGTTTGACCGTTTTTATTCCGTCCCTTGCCAAAAGAACTGCACATCCGGCAATCCACAGAATAACCAGGCCTGTTTCCATGTGATTTTCAGAAATCCCGGAAGACGCGGAAAAAGGCTCCGCAGCTCCCGGCTTTTCCGAAAAAACATCCCCGGACACATAAGGTGAAGCCACGCCGACAGCGCCGATTCTTCCGCTTTCGCCTGAAAAGAAATCCTCCGGAATCGGACTGTACGCATTCGGAATCGTGAAAGGACAGGCCAGGCGAAGCATTACCAATATCCATGCCGCAATAAACAGCCGCTTCGGTATCCTCCGGAACAGAAATCGAATAAGAAGAACCGCCAGAATCAAAATACCTGCGCTGATGCTTATATTCAAAAGCCTGCTCAAAATGCGAATCATAAATGATTGTCCCTTTTATACTTGTCGATCAAAGCCTGGATTTCGCTGACATCCTGTGCCGACAGGGCATTTTGATCTGTAAAAGCGGCGATAAATGCCGGCAGCGACCCCCGATAGGAAGTATCGACGATCTGCTTGCTTTTTGCAGAATAAAATTCCGCGCGGGAAACCAAAGATTCCACCACACCGTTCCGGCTCTGCAGCAAACCCTTTTCGCAGAGCTTACGCAAAACGGTATAAGTAGTGGGTCTTTTCCAATTCAATTCTTTTTCGCAGATTTTTGCCAGTTCCCCCGAGGGAATCGGCTCATTTTCCCATACAATATCCGCAAAGCGTTCCTGTACGGCACCAAGTTCAAAATCTTTCATTTCATCTCCTTTCGGCGTGTTTACTCGGATAAACACATTTAGTTTATCCGAATAAACAGGTATTGTCAACTAAAAAAGACCCCGGATTTCCGAGGTCTTCTTCCATTTTACATACAAACTTCCGATTTTTGCGATGCGGCAAATTCTTTTACACCCTATACAGCATCGCCGATGCTTCCGCATACTAGTTTTTCAAACTCTGCAGCGGAGCCGGAATCCGGCCGCCCCGGTGAATGAATTCCGCCGAGGATTCCTTGTGTACCGGCATAACGGGGGCGCTGCCCAGAAGGCCGCCCATTTCAAAACGGTCGCCCAGGTCCTTGCCCGGAATGGGCAGGATTCTTGCCGCCGTGGTCTTGCTGTTGACCATGCCGATGGCCGCTTCGTCTGCAATGATGGCTGCAATGGTTTCCGCAGAAGTGTCTCCGGGAACCGCGATCATATCCAGGCCTACGGAGCAGACGCAGGTCATGGCTTCCAGCTTTTCAATGGTCAGGGTACCCTGCTCCGCCGCCGCAATCATGCCTTCGTCTTCGGACACCGGAATAAAAGCGCCGGACAATCCGCCTACAGAAGAAGACGCCATGACGCCGCCCTTCTTTACCGCGTCGTTTAAGAGGGCCAGAGCCGCCGTGGTACCGTGGGTACCGCAGACCTCCAGACCCATTTCTTCCAGAATCCGGGCTACGGAGTCTCCCTGGGCCGGGGTAGGCGCCAGAGAAAGGTCCACAATGCCGAAAGGAGTATCCAGCCGTCTGCTGGCCTCCTGGGCCACCAGCTGACCCATGCGGGTAATGCGGAAGGCGGTCTTTTTAATGGTTTCCGCCACTTCGTCGAAGGGTCTGCCCTTCACGGACTGCAGAGCATGATGCACCACACCCGGGCCGGAAACGCCCACGTTGATGACCCGTTCCGCCTCGCCCGTGCCGTGGAACGCACCCGCCATAAAGGGGTTGTCCTCCACCGCGTTGCAGAACACCACCAGCTTGGCGCAGCCCATGCCGCTCTTTTCGGAGGTTTCTTTCACGATTCTGCCCATGAGGGCCACCGCGTCCATGTTGATGCCGGCTTTGGTGCTGCCCACGTTTACAGAGGAGCACACCAGGTCGGTTTCGGCCAGTGCCTGAGGGATGGAGCGGATCAGTTTTTCATCCGCCTTGGTCATGCCCTTCTGCACCAGGGCGGAGTATCCGCCGATAAAGTTGACCCCGCAGTTTTTTGCCGCCCGGTCCAGCGCCAGGGCAAAGGGTACGTAGTCTTCGGTTTCGGAGGCCGCCGCCACCAGGGCAATGGGTGTGACGGAGATCCGCTTGTTCACGATGGGAATACCGAATTCCGCCTCAATCTCTTCGCAGACGCTTACCAGGTTTTCGGCATAGCGGCTGATTTTGTCATAGATTTTAGTGCAGGCTTTCTCCGGGTTTTCATCGGCACAGGACAGCAGGGAAATGCCCATAGTCACCGTACGGATGTCCAGATGCTGCTGCTCGATCATATCGATGGTAGATAAAATATCTTTCTGATTCATCATAATGGGCACCTATATCGTATGCATGGCATCGAAAATTTCTTCCCTCTGGATGTGAATGGACAGCTCCATGCTGCGTCCCAGTTCTGTCATGGCATCCTTCAGTTCCGCGAAGGATACAGATATTTTTTCCACATCCACAGACATAATCATGGTAAAACGGTCTCCCATAATGGTCTGGGAAATGTCCAGTACGTTCACGTTAAACTCTGCCAGCTTTACGCAGACAGCGGCGATAATGCCCACCCGGTCCTGACCGACAACGGTTACGATTGCGTTCATAATAGACTCCTTACTTTTGCGTTTATTCCAAGCCCGGACAGCGCCGGGAAATGCCTCGATATCCATCCCGGTCAGTACCGGGAAAGCGGCGCGGGCTTACAGCCCCTCAATCATATTTCTGCGCCACTTATCGGATTTGTAGCGGCGGCTTAAAATCAGCAGCTTTACCGGTCCCTCCACAAGCACCGCCACCATGACCCAGTACACCTCAAGCTTCAGAACCAGCGCACAGACAAAGGCCGCCGGCACGGAATAGAGCCACATCAGAGAAATCTCGGTAACGGCCGCAAACCTGGCGTCGCCGCCCGCCCGGAAGATGCCCGTAACAAACAAAGCGTTCAGCAAATTGATGGGCAGATTCAGCGCCCGGATAATGATCAGCCGTGCGGCGTAGAACTGCCCCAGCTCGGTAAGGGTAAACAGCGAGATAATGGGCCGGTTCAGAAGAATCAGCAGCACCGTCATGGTGCAGGCCACGGTAATACACACCCGGATCATCTTCTTTGAAATATTCTTAGCTTCTTCGGTATTGCCTCGGCCCAGCTGCTCACCAATCAGAATCAGCGAAGCATCACCCACAGAGAAGCAGGCCATCTGGAACAGGTCCATGACGGTTAAAGACGCCTGCACCGCCGCGTAGGCAGTAACGCCAAGATGCCCGTAGGCCGCATTCTGGCACACCACCGCAGTGCCCCAAAGGGTTTCGTTGGCCGTGGTCACCGATGCGTTGGCATAAATGCGCTTTACAAACTGCTTATTAAACGCGAAAAATTCTTTCAGCGGGCCGGCAATAATGTTTTTCCGGGCAAAGACCGTAATGACGGTCAGGGTAAATTCGATGGCCCGAGCGATGACCGTGGCCACTGCCGCACCGGCCGCCCCCATCTGCGGAAAACCGAATTTTCCGAAAATCAGCAGGTAGTTGAACACCGCGTCGGTAACAAATGCCGCGATGGAAATGAACATGGGAATCCGGGTCTGCTGGGTGGCCCGCAGGCTGGAAACGAAGGGCTGAGTAAGA
>JAZUKP010000018.1:0-4469 GCA_045643345.1 Anaerovoracaceae bacterium
GTGGAGAAATTTCCGGACGGAGGTCACGTAATGACCTACTGCTTTGCGGAAACCATCGTGGGCATGATGCTGCGGGAATGCCGCAGGGTGGGCAAGGAAATCAAGCTGTTCTGCCCGGAGACCCGCCCCTATTTCCAGGGCGCGCGGCTGACCGCCACGGTCTGCCGGGACATGGGCTTTGACGTTACCGTCATTTCCGACGGCATGCCGGCCTTCGTGATGCAGAACGAGGGCATCGACGTGTTCACCACCGCAGCGGACGCCATCTGCTGCGACGGCTATGTGGTCAACAAGGTGGGTACCTGCAATACCGCCATCGTGGCGAAGCATTTCGGGGTGCCCTATTATGTGACCGGGGCGCCGGACGGAGGGCATCCCACGGTGGACACGGTCAAAATCGAGATGCGAGACCCGGAATTTACCCTGCAGGCCATGGACGTGCGCACCGCCGCCGAAGGCGTAAAGGGCTACTATCCGGCCTTTGATATTACTCCGCCGGAACTGGTCACCGGTGTGGTCACCGACGAAGGCATTTTCTCGCCCTTCGAACTGAACCGGTACTTTGAGAAGACCCGCGGCGTGGTCCGCGTGGTGGTATAAACGGTCTGCCCGCCGCAGATGCGGCAGTGCGGCAGCACAAAACGGAGAAAAAATATGAAAAAAATCACTGCTATTCTTCTGCTTCTGGCTATGATTTTCTGCCTGGCAGCCTGCGGTAAAAAGGAAGAGCCGGTGCCGGGTCCCCAGGAACCGGTGGATCCGCCGCATCAGGATGAGCCGCAGGATCCGCCCGCGCCGGTGGATCCGCCCAAACCGGATCCGGAACCAACGGAAGAGGATCAGGCCTTTTGGGAGAAAAAGTTCCCGAACAAGACCATTTCGTCCTTTCAGATTTTTGAGGGCGGCGGTCTGCAGTCCTATTATTTCAGCACGGATATAAAGGATATTTCCGCATGGGCGCAGTCCGAATTTAACTGGACGGGCTGGCATTTCAGTGCGGACAGCCGTTTCCTTTTGAACAAAAATGAAACCCTGCGGATTGCTGATGACGGTATTTGGACAAAGCTTTCGGACTTCTGCATTGTCAATACGGAGGAATACGATCCTGCGGCCGGTACGGAGCCGGAAGATCACTACGAGCTGGGCAAGCTGGTGGTGCTGGACGAACATTCCGATTTTCAGCTGGACGGCCTGTACCTCTGGGGCAATTATCACGATACGGAGGAGTTGTTTTATGCGGTCGAGGGTATCAACAGTCAGTTTTATCTGAACGAATATATCGATTTTTATCCGCAGAGCAGTTTTGACGGCGACCCGGACCGGGTCAATATCGTAATTGCGCATCACCGGCCGCTGGATACCCTGCTGCGTACCGATTTCGATGAGGTCTGGCAGGATGCGGCATATATACTGTACTATCAGGAGCTGGATGAGGACGGATACATGGATTCCGCCTACGTGAGTCCGGAAGACGAGGAGGGAATTTACGACATCATTTTCTGCTGCGACGAAAAGCCCGTGTACCTGATGGTGTCTGAATTTAAGGATTACAACGGATACGACTAGATTTTTGTGACCCCGCAGCCCCGATTTGCGACTGTTAGGGTGAGGAACAGGGAAAGGAGCGGTCTTTTGGAGGACGAGCGCATTATAGGACTCTTCTTTGAACGGAACGAAATGGCCATTTCCGCGGTTTCCGCGAAGTACGGCCGGTATTGTTATGCCATCGCTTACAATATTCTTTCGGATCGGGAAGACGCCGAAGAGTGCGTGGATGACACCTACGTGGGTGCCTGGAACGCCATTCCTCCCGCAAAGCCGGTCAGCCTTTCCGCCTTTCTGGGAAAAATCACAAGGAATCTTTCGCTGGACAAACTGCGGGCCAGAACCGCCGAAAAGCGGGGCGGCGGAGAAACTCCCGCGGCACTGGATGAACTGGAGGAATGCGTCGCAGGCGGCGGCAGCGTTTCGGATCATCTGGAAGCTGCAGAGCTGACGGAGGCCATCAACGCATTTCTGGCAAAGCAAAAAGCCGAAGACCGAAAGATTTTTGTCTGCCGCTATTTCTATTTCGATGCGGTAAAGGACATTGCGGACCGCTTCGGTTTTACCCAGAGCAAGGTAAAGATGGTGCTGAAGCGCACCCGGGACAAACTGATGCAGTATCTGAAGGAAGAGGGGCTTGCAGAATGAAATCGGATAAATTACAGGATGCCATCGGAAACATCCGCGAAGAATATATCGAAGAGGCGCATGCAGATGCTCCGGCGCAGATTCGGGTTGAAAGCATAAAAACCGCACAGAAGGATGCCGCAAAACGCCGCAGAAGGGTGCTTCGCACTGCACTGCCTCTGGCGGCCTGCCTGCTGCTGGCAGTGGGAATCGTGTCCGGCGGCCTGGGAGACCTGCGGAATCTGATTTCCGGCGCAAAAAAGAGCGAGCCCATGGAGTCCATCGGAAAAGATCAGATATCGGTAGAACAGGAATCCAAGAGCGAAAACATCTCACAAAAACCCGGAACGGATGCACAGCCGCAGTACGGCGAAGCTTCGGAAATAAAGGAAGGATCATTCTCCGTCTTCTATGATCAGTTTAACGATGAATTGGATTTGATTTCTCCGGAGGAGGCTCTGCAGCAGCTGCTTTCCGGTGTGTATTTTTCAAATCCGGAGGGACTGCAGCTTTCCGGCAGCGAGAGCTTTCCGGCGCCGGAGCTGAAATTTCTCAGCTTTGACGGCAGCGACAACTTTTTGCCCTACTATGTGTTTATGCCGGAGGATGCGGCAGAGAGCTGCTTCTATGTTCCGGCACTGCTCAGCGCAACCCCGCGGCAGTAAAAGAAGATTGGGCTGATTTATTATGATAAAAGATAAAATAGTACCGGACGGATTATTTTCGCCCGGTATTTGAATGTTGAACAATTGTTCTTATCGCGTTATAATAAACTTTAGAGTTGCCGTAATGGTAGGTGGTTAGCCCTCGCACAGAGGGAGATAAAAAGCCCTCTGTTTATACATAGACCGAAGTTTTCTTTGGAATAAATAAAAGAGGGAGTTGATACTATGTCTGTGATAGAATTCCTGGAAGTTTTCGGGATTTTAATTTCAGTCTTTATGGCTGGATATACGATAGGCAAAAATTCAGCAAAAAAATAACCACCATCTGTCCTCGAAAAACAATGGTGGATATTTTTCACTAAACTTTCAGGGCTAACCACTTACTGGCAACTCTTTCTGCTATTATTATACATCATTTCTGCCGAAGTGCAAGGCTCTTTGCGCAGACATTACATCTGGTCGATGGTTTTTGCGCATTCGTGGCGGATGGGCTTCCAGCCCGGGTTTATGAACAGCGCTGCGATGCAGATGGGCACGTAGGTGAACATGAACAGGGGAAACGTAAACATATAAAGGATTTTCTGCAGGGCGGAGGCATGAATTTGCTTCCGCTCTGTGATTGTGGTAATCATGCCCAGCACAAAGGCGGTCAGGTAAATGCCGCCTGCGGCTTTCAGCAGCGAGAGCAGCAGAAGCTGCAGGTCTCCGCCGGAAACAAAGATTGCAATGGCACAGCCCAGATTAATGGCCAGGTTGGTCACCGTAAGAATGGCGGCGGGCAGGATATTCATGGTCATGTCGAAGCAGGAGAAATCGCCCCGGAAGATGCCGGCAAACAGACGGCGGCCGTATTTTCCGATGACCTGCAGGTAGCCCCGGGACCAGCGCATGCGCTGCCGCACGGACTGGGCGAAATCGGTGGGCTGCTCGTCGTAGAGCACCGCGTTTTCGCAGTAGCCGATTTTCTCTCCGTCCAGAATGTTGTCGATGGAAAATTCGATGTCTTCCACCAGCAGGAAGAAGTTCCAGCCGCCGTATTTTTGCAGGATGCGGTCCGAGAACAGAAAGCCGGTGCCGGACACGTTGCAGCTGCTTCCCAGCAGCATGCGGGGCCGGTTCAGATACTGGGCCTCCCGCAGGTACCACAGGCCGTAGCCCGCGGAAATCCAGTTGTCCGCATAGTTCTTGGAGTTGCGGCAGCAGGTGACGATGTCGTAGCCGCTGCAGCGGGTGTTCCAGATGTTCTGGATAAAGTCCGGATCCAGCAGATTGTCTGCGTCGATGACCACGTAGGCATCGTAGCTTTCTTTTTCCACGTCCCGGATAAAGCGCAGAAGATAATTCAAAGCGTAACCCTTGCCCACCAGGGAAGGATCGCGGCGCTCCACGCAGACCGCGCCTCCGGCCCGGGCGATTTCCGCGGTCCGGTCGGTGCAGTTGTCTGCAATCACGTAGGTATGAAGCAAATTCTGCGGGTAATGCTGGGCACGGATGCTGCCCAGAAGATTTCCCAGCACCGCCTCTTCGTTGCGGGCGGCGATCAGCACGGCAATCCTGCCCGGCGAACCCATCGGGTAATCCCGCACTTTAAGAACATGGGCAGCGGGAATGTATAAAAACTGGTAAAAATAG
>JAZUKP010000019.1:0-40796 GCA_045643345.1 Anaerovoracaceae bacterium
CTTTACCGGCAGAAGTACGGCGACGACAGCCAGCCCACCGAAGCGGCGGCCCTGGGCTTCGACGCCTACATGATGATCATCCAGGGACTGAAGAACTGCACCAAAGCCTTCGATACGCCGGAATTCCGGGAGAAAACCGGAAAATCCCCCGAAGAAATTACCGACTGGGGGCAGTACCTGTTCACCGTTGACGAGAAGTTCAAAACCTATCTGCTGACGGAAAGTCTCTACAATATTACAGATATGGAGGGAGCCACCGGAAACATCACCATCAATTCCGAAGGCGACCCCATCAAGGACATCATTATCAAACAGTTCGACGGAACTGATTTTATAGCGGTTTATACAGCCACCCCCAACCGGGGTGTGCCAAAGGGAGAGGAATAAAAAATGGCAAGCAAATTACAAATCGAAGCTCTGATCGAGCAGATTCGTCCGTTCCTGCAGAGAGACGGCGGCGACGTACAGTTTATCGACTATACCGAAGACAATCAGGTAGTAGTGGAACTTCAGGGACACTGCGCAGGCTGCCCCCATTCTCAGATGACCATCAAGAACGGCATCGAAAAGATTCTGAAGGAAAACATTCCGGAGGTTGCCGGCGTAATCGCGGTCAACGACCTGATGAATCCGGAGCAGTAAACATCAAACAGAACCCACACAAAAACCACGCGCAATCAAAACGCGTGGTTTTTTCTTGTCTTTTACAACGCTGCGGAGTCCAGCACCACGGTAAAGGGGCCGTCGTTGATCAGGCGCACTTTCATGTCCGCGCCGAAAACGCCCTTCTCCACCACCGGCACCTGTTTGCGGCATTCCGCCAGAATGTATTCGTACAGGTCGTTGGCCGGTTCCGGTGCCGCTGCGTCGGTAAAGCTGGGCCGGTTCCCCTTTTTGCATTCTGCGTACAAAGTAAACTGCGACACCAGCAGCAGGCTGCCGCCCACGTCCGCCAAAGACAGATTGGTCTTACCGTTTTCGTCCTCGAAAATCCGAAGACCGATCATTTTTTTCAGCATTTTCTCCGCAATGGCCCGGGAGTCTTCGTGAGTAACGCCCACCAGCACCAGAAAACCTCTGCCGATTTCGCCTACAATTTTGCCGTCCACCTCCACCGAGGCCTCCGACACTCTCTGAATTACAAATCTCATGGAGATTCCTTTCTGCTCGTTTTGATTTCCAGGCCGCGCCTTATTCCAGCACCCATTTTGTCAGGTCATCGACCATATCGCCGACAACGGTTTTGCCGCCCTGGTTTATCAGGCGTACCTTCTGCGCCGCATCCGCCATCCGGACCTGACGAATTCCCTTGTAAACATTCTGGGAAATCGACCCGCTTTCCAGCTTCCCTTTCAAAACGTCCAGCTTTTTTATTTCGCCAAGCTGAAAACTTTTTGTTATTTTTCCGAAAGCGGAATCCACGGCCTCGCCCGCCCTGGTCCGGAAAAAGCCTGTCGTTCCGCCGCTCAAGGCGCCGGATACCACACTTTCACCTTTTTCGTAAGCGTCCAGGCCGCCTTTTACCGCATCACCGCCCACGTTCGCCAGCATTTTGTACTTATCCCCGACGGAAGCCTGCACCATATCCACCACACTGTCGCTGCCGGCGCGCTTTATCGCAGCCCACTCATCCTGCTCGTAATTGACCGCTTCCGACCAGCGGCTTGCCACATTGCGGCCGGTAATATAAACATTCCGAACCACATACTTCCCCGCCGGGCCGGTCATCTCCGCCAGCACATCCACACCGTAGTCGCAGACCTTGGAGAGCACGGTAAAAACATCCTCTGCAAAAGCCTGAACATTTCCATGGTGCCTCTGAATCTTGGCGTTCAGCTCCTCCAGGCGCTGATTGCGCTCGATACTCTGCCGGATTCTGTCCGCGTCATCCGTATAGACGCCGTACTTCTGCAGGTTTTTCAGCTTTCTCGCATGTTCCTCCTCCAGCTTCGCCTCCGCCTCGCGGAAGGCACGATCCTCCTCTTTCAGCTTATTGTCCAGCCAGGATTCCCGGTTTTTCAGCTTTTTGTTTTCCTCGTCTATCCAGCTGCGATCATCCGCTCTCTGCCGGTTCCAGTCCGGCAGCCGATCCGGATCCAGCACGGAGTTTCCATCCTCGCTGACCCATTCCCCGCTCTGCGGATCTCTGTGGAACAAACGCTCCGCGCCGGTAGCGGGATCTTTTACCACCATTACGTCTTCCGGAGCCGGGTCAGGCGCAGCTTTCGGCGGATTCGGAGCAGACTTGGGCGGAATCGGGGCAGTCTTGGGAACCGCCGCTTTCGCGCTTCCCGCAGGCTTTTTCTTTTTAAACAGCACCACCCTGGTTCCCTGCTTGCGCAGAATGATTATGCTGATAAAAAACCAGCCGCCGGCAATATATCCCGCAAATTTCCGCACGCTTTCCTGCGGCAGCTCGTGCTGATATTCCGGACCGTTAAAATAACAAATCGCAGAATATAAAATCAAACAGGAAAAAATCACCCATATTACGTGAACCTGATTTTGACCGTTCTTGTTTCTTTTCGCCATTTTCTACACCCGCTTTCCGCACTTCGGACAAAATACCGCTTCCGCAGGAAGCCCGGCACCGCAGTGGATACAGAAAGCCGGAGCATCCGAAACGCTCTCCTCCAGACCCAGCTTTACCCGAACCGGCGCCGAGCGCAGGGGGTAAAACATCCGGATGATTTCTTTCTCATCCTCGTTGAGCAGCCCGATTTCTCCGTCGGGAAAAGCCACGTACCAGGAATTCCCGGCCAAAGGAAACGCCCCGTCCAGATAGGCCGCCATCTCCATCATCTCTTCGTAGGAAAAAATCGTTCCGTCCTCCGCGGATTCCCAGCTGCTGCAGGCGTCGGAAGCCAGATCCATGACCTGAACAAAAGTCTTAAAGCCTTCCACTGTCCGCCTCCTTTGCCACCCGGGCGGCAATAAACTGTGCTACGAATTCAAAATCCTCCGGTTCCGCATAGACCTGATTATAATTCAGCAGAGCGTTCAGCTTAATGGTATGAAAAGCCTTGAAAACGCGGACCCGCTTTACCTTACCGAACTCCGAATACTGTTCGTTTTTGACAGCGGAAAGAAGGCCGGCACCCGCAGCGGAGCTTTTGCCCGCAGCCAAACCGACGGCAGCCGTCAGGAAGCCCAGGGCCTGGGCCTTCTTGAATTGCTTGTCCATCTGAATGTGACGGATTCCTTTTTCATCCATTTCAAACAAAACCACGTACGTCCATCCGTAAATGCCCGCAAGGATCAGGTACGCAATCACGGACAGGCCCAGCAAAATTGCGGCAGGCAGCAGAAGTGCTTTCGCCTGTTCGATGTAGGCGCCCACAAAGCCGTGAGACCGAATCCCGAACAGGCCGAACACCGCCCAGAGCCCCAGCAGTATATAAAGAAAGATCTTCCAGATCGTCAGCAGTATGATCGGATTTTTCAGCATCCGGAACTCGTAGATCCAGCGATAGCTTCCGTCTTCTCCCTGTATGATATTGGTGCCCATCCTTATTCCTCCTCTTTTTTGAACAAAATCGTTTCTTTATCGTTCATCGGCGACAGAACCGCAATGGTGTTTTCATCCGTCTGCGTAATTATATTCATGAAATCATAGGATTTTCCGCCAAGGGTAATGCGAAAGCTTTCCGCCTTGTCGTAACGCCATGCTCCGTGATGGAACAAAAATACGTAAGTTCCCTCCTGTTCCCCGGCAGGCAGTCCGGCAGCCTCCGCCAGTTCGGACGACAAATTCGCCTGCAGCGTTTCTCCATCGCCGTTAAAACGCAGGGTGCCGAATTCGGAAACGAATTCACCGTTATGCGGTTCCGGGTCCGGCGTTCCGTCCTCCGGCGGTTTATTGCCGCCGCAAGCGGCAAATAGGATAGTCAAACTGATAAGAATCGCCGTCAGCGCTCTTTTTTTCATGGCATTTCCTCCTTTTTAGATTCTTTTCCCTCTATAAAAAACTTCGGACTGCCTGTAAACGGCATGATCCGGAGCACCTTTTTTATTTGTACACGAACTGGGCACCGATGATCTCTCGTTTTCGAGCACTATTCTGAAAGAATTTCGCCTGTATCTCGACGAAAAAATACATTAATCGAAATTACCGAAAGAATAAACCCAACAAAAACAAGTGCTAACGGTACACAAAAGCATGCAATCCATGAATAATCAACATAATCCGCAATTAACACGCCATATCGAGTATTCTGCAAAAGAATTAACCCTGCGCCGGAAAGCAATGCCCAAAAGCCTGCGACCACCGTGATCAGTACCAAGGTTTCCACACAGAAGCGGAAGACAATGTTTCTGCGGGTAACACCTAAATATTGGTACATTACCAGCGTTTTTCCTTTTTTTATTATATTGCTTTTAATGACCATCTGCAAAATAAAGACTACCGCTGAAATTAAAAGCCCATAAAGAATAAATGAAATCGTATTTTCGCCAAGCATCTGCTTCATTCTTTTTGAAGCTTCCTGTAACGGACTCATATACGAAAAACCATCTTTATCAAAGGCAGAGAAGAGCTCTCGGATATGTGCATCTGTTTCTCCGGAATTCTCCGTGTAGAGAATCACGTAACCCGTTGGGTTTAGATTTTCTCGAATTCCATAACCGATGGTTTTTCCAAATGAGGCTGCACAGGAAACATAGTCTTCTTCATTCATCAAATATATAATATCATTCGCAAAAATCGATTCATCCTGACCAAGTACATCTTCCAATTTTGTTAATAATTCAGGATAATCCTCATAACAGGAAACCAGTTCGCTATCTTCAGGATATTTCCCATGTTCATCAAAATACATTGACGCATAATAATAATCCGTTAATCCGGAAATTTTTTCCTTAAGAAAACATACTGCATACTTGTTCTCTGCACAAGCCAAGGCCATGCAGGAATCAAAATATACATGGTCCTGGTTCTCTTTGCAATAATTCAGATATTCTGCATACTCCGCAAAATAGTAATCCCAGTATTCATATACACTGCATTCCTGCTCCCGGCAATAATCCTCCTGCGTACGCTTGGATTCTTTCATATTCGTTGAAAGCCACATATCGTACGGGAAATAAACATCACGAATCTCCGCAATTTTCAATGCTCTGCCGTTTATGAGCAGATTACGGCCTTCCGGGACATTATCATTTTCCTCCGGTGCTTTGTTTCGAATCAGAACGACACTGCCGCTCTCAACGCTGCTGTCCGCTTTGAAGTCCACAAAGGGATACTCCTCCGCATACCGTTTTGCCGCAAAGTAGGTATCACTGACATATAATGCCGGCTCGTCCGATGCAACGAAACCAACAATCTGAAAATAATCAGATGCATGCATACCAAACCCAATCAGTATTTCCGGATCTGAGAGCACGGATGTCGGTTTTCCCGTCATCATCTGTTCCGCGAAAGCCGTTGTAATTATTATTTCGTTCCCGGTAAGGCCGTTTGCTTTTCCTTGCACGACAGCGCTGCAGAGCATTCGTTCCGGCAGCATCGCCCCATGCGGAGACATTCTCAACCATTGTTCCTTGTCTGAAACGAGAGAACTTTCATAGGCGTCATACTGTAAGGACAAAAAGGAATCTCCGCCGATGGGTGTTTCAGAAAAAGCCATTTTCGTTAAGCCTGCAGTGCCGTCTGCTACCGCTTTTTTTATTTTTTCTGCTGCCGCTTCATTTTCGATATACCCATAAAATACGTTCCTGTTGTTCATCCCTCTTAAATCCACACAATCGCGAACAACCCTCAAGGTCTGGGATGTCATAAAAACCAGAAGCATCGACAGCAATACCAGACACCAGCGCAGTGTCCTTTGCCCTTCTGCAGACCCGATCGAATCTCTCCAACCGCGGATAATCGAATCTTTCCAATGAAATAATTTACCGCAGCGATTCTCATCACAAAGCCCCATACCGACATCTGCATAATCATTCTGCTGATTCCTCTCGGAATCCTTTGCTCCCGGACAATTCATTGTCAGCGCTGACACCTCGCCGTCACGCATCCAGACCACGCCGTCGCAATAACGATCGACAATCTCTGTATCATGTGTTACCACAATCACCAGATACTTGCGGCTGATAGAATGCAGGAGATCCATAACAACCTCCTTATTCTTTTCATCCAGATTTCCCGTGGGTTCGTCCGCTAAAACAAGCTTCGGATTCTTTACAATTGCCCGCGCAATCGCAACGCGCTGCTGCTGTCCTCCGGAAAGCGTCTGCGGCAGCCTTTCCGAATAACGAAGCATCCCGACACTGGCAAGGGCTCCCGCAGAAAGCTCCCGGATTTTTTCCTCGTCAACCATTCCGCCAATGCGCAGAACGTCAGCGACATTGTCAATACAAGATCGTTCTTCGCTTAAACAATAATTTTGAAAAATATACCCAATCTGCCGAATGCGTGCTGCCTTATTTTCCTGCAGAACCGGCTTGTCTCCGATATATATTTCTCCGGAATCTATATCAGTCAATCCGCCAATCGCATTTAAAAGCGTAGTCTTTCCGCTTCCGCTCTTACCGCATAACGCATACATTCCCCTGTCCGGAAACTCCAGGCATATATCCTGCAAGACATGCAGCTCGTCATCTTTTCCTGCATTAAAGGTTTTATCCACATGTTCCAATCGAATCATCTATATTTCTCCTTTAAGCGCATTTTGAATGGATACTTCCAGATATTTTCTGCGAAGGGTCTCCACCGCCACGCATACAACCAGAAGCATTTCCAGAAGCAAGAAAAGGCAGGGACCAATCCTTAACCAAAGCAGATATTTACTGAAAAACGAAGTTCTATGCAGTAAAAGCGCTATCGCGATAATTGGCAGAGCAGCGGCCGCAAGTGGCAACAGAAAGCGATAATAAATTGATTGCTTTACCGTTCTGCTTTTTACCCCGATTGCCCGCATAACCGTTACTTCGTACCGCATAGACTGCATTATCCTCGAAATAAACATATGCACCACAAATCCCATAATTGCAAACACCAGAATTTCACCTGCAGAGGCAATTCCCACGGGAAGCAGACTGTCCCTGAGGGTATCTCTGCCCAATGCATAGCAATCCTCCCCGGTTGCCGCCAGATACCCCGCCCCTTTTAATATTTCAAGCGCCTTTTCTGCCTGGGTTTCGCTTGAGAAAATAAGGGTGCATTGCGGATAATGCGCCGCACCATATCGCTCTAACAAATCATAAACATACTGTGGATTCACAATCAGCGTGTTATCTTCCGCGAAAGAATCCTCCGGTTGGTTTTTCAGAAGGGCCTCTTTGTTGAAACAATCATCCAAATAGAGCTTCCCTTCATACTTATCGTCTTCACTGCGGTAATAAAAGCTCAGCCGGATATCCCTGCCGTCTTCCTCCAGATTATAGGCATCCATTGCGCCGCACTGAAGCAACATTCCGCTCGGATTTGCACTGTAATCATACTTTACAGTAATCTCAGGAATGTTTTCTAAAATATTATCACTTTCAAATACGATACAACGGCAAGACAGACGCTGCCCGATATACGCCATGAGAGCGCAGGTTTTGTACCCCTGAGATGTCAATAGGATCTTCCCCTGCGTATCATTCTCTGAATAATATTTTATCCCTGCAATCTTGTATTCCACGCCGTACAGTTTTTCATATCGGCGCGATAAATCGTTCCGGCCATAGTAGTCACTGAGCGCATAAGGTACATATAAGAAACATTCGGAATCCTCCTGAGGGTACCTGCCGATATCAGGCACTCCGAAATCTTCGTTTTTCACAACCCTGTACGGCGGCGTCCACGCGCTGTTAACATACGCATCATACTGTTCCGGATTCTTCATATAGAAGAACCATTCGGATTCGCTGCCGGAATCAATTAAAATATCGCACGACTCAAAAGACTCCGCGTCGCAGCGTGCGGCTAAGTTCGCCGCCTCCTCTTCTGTAACCGGCGTTCCATCCTTATGTGTTACCACAATTCTGCCGGAGCCGCCGCGGAACAGCGTTCCGTCCTCGGCCGTGTAGCGATGCGCAATCATGGCAAATGCGCCGGTAAACAGATATAAAAGTGAACCGCAGACAAAGAACAGCAGCAACAACAATGCAAAAAAACGAGGTTTTGCCGCTATCATTAGATTTCCAAGAGAAATCCCCGCCATGCAGTTCTTTTTTCTTCCTTTATGATTGTTTTTTACTCTTGATTTTTCAACTTTTGAGGGACTTTTTTCTTCGGAGTTCCGCAGGTTGGGAGCTTGTTCCAGAGTCAGTTCCTTTGTATCTTCGGCAACGGCCCCGTCAGCCATGCGAATTGTCCGCGTTGCCATATGCAAAAAAGCGTCCGCATCGTGCGTGGACACAATTACCAAATGGTCCTTTGCAGCGGCGGCCAACAGAGCGACAATATCCTGTGCCGTTTCTTCATCCAGATGCGCAATCGGTTCATCTGCAAGAAGAATACTGCGATTCATGGCCAAAGCTCTTGCGATTGAAACTCTCTGCTTTTGCCCGCCGGACAGCCGACCAGCTTTTCGCCCTGCAAGCGGCAGCATTCCAATCAGCCTTAATACTTCATTGGCCTTCCTTCTTTTTTCCCTCTTGCCAAGACTTTCGGGCAACGCGATTTCCACATTATCGCGAACCGTCAGACTTTCAAGGATGTTGTAATCCTGAAATACAAAAGATACGTTCTGATCCCGAAATTCATCTCGCTTCCCCTCATTAAAGCTTGAAAGCGGCTTCCCGCAATAATAAATCTCTCCCTCTTCAAAAGAATCCAATCCGCCAATCACATGCAACAGAGAGGACTTCCCCGCACCGGAGGCTCCGGTCAATACTACGAATTCCCCACAATCAAATGTTAGCGAGACATTATGAAACCCCACAGACGCGATTCCGCCATCGGTGTAAATCTTTCCGACAGATTCAAGTTTTAGCAAATGGAAATTCTCCATACTTTTCATCTTCCCTTTATGTTCCACTTTTTAAAAAGGCCTTCACCGATTTCTTCGGCAAAGGCCTTTTTTATTCTATTCTTTCTGTCTGTTTTTTTCAAGTAGGGCTTCGATTTCCTCCGGCGTGTAGACTTTTTTCACACCCTCTTTTATGGCCCGCTCATACTGCGCATTTACATCTTCAAATCCTTCAATGCTATCCCAATGCAAGCAATAGAAACTGTAAAGAAGTCCGTCATCTCCGAAATATACTTCGTCAATTTCGGCCCATTCTTCATTGGATTCAATCAACCCGGCATATTTTGCATGTGCATAGCAATTTACCACACCAGGCAATGTATCGTCCTCCAAAAAATATATTTCTAAGGAATGGATATTATACTCGTTCCACGTACGGGTAAAATCTCTTGCAAAACAATCCGCCACTTGTTCAAACGGATAGCTTTTTTCTGAAATTAGCCATATTGCGGCAATCAGAGAAACAACTGCCGCGACTGCGATGATTACTACAAGATACTTCTTCTTCATTTTTTTTACTGATACACGAACTGGGCACCGATGATCTCGGTGATGTTCTTTAACGCAGTATCCGCCCGGTCGCCCCACTTGGTGGCCTTCAGGTCCGCGTTGCTCTGATAATCGCCCACCAGGGGGAAGATCCGGTATTCCCAGTACTTTCCGGTCTTGGCGGAAGAATGATAACGTGCCACCCACAGGGGGATGGCGGAGATCTTGTTGAACGTTACGGTGTCCTGGGTCCGGTTGTAGGAAATCTCCACGTAGCCCAGCAGCTCTTCTTCCGTGCAGGCGCCGTTGGGATCACCCAGGTCGGCAAAGCTCTGCCGGTTCTGGTTGGAAATCAGATTGCCCAGGCTATAATACACCGGAACCTGTCTGTCCCGGCCCTGCTCGTCTTTCGCCGTCAGGACTTCCATGGTCTGCACCCGGTGAGGGTGAGAACCGAAGACCACGTCCGCGCCGCAATCCGCCGCAAACTGCGCCAGATCCTTTTCCAGAGTCGTGGGCTTTAATACGTATTCGTTGTTTCTATCCCAATGGAAGTAGGCGATCATTACCTCCGCGCCGTTCTCTTTGCACCAGTCGAACTGGGCCTTGATGGCCTCTTTGTCCGCCTTGCTGCAGGTGGCGCCGCTGGCGCCGGAGCCGGTGTAGCGATAGGTGTTCAGCAGGGTCTGACCTTCTGCATTTAAAGTCTTACCGTTCAGGCTGTGACCCGAACCGCTGTCCGGGCTGGTTTCGTAGGTGTAGGCCACCACACCCACCTTGACCCCCTTCACCTCCACCACGGAGGAGCGGTTTTCGGATTCGGAAAGGCGGCTGCCCACCACGGTAAAGCCCTGATTTCTCAGCACTTCCACGGTGCGCTTGACCCCGGAAATCCCCTGGTCGATGGAGTGGTTGTTGCAGGTAAAGACCACGTCAAAACCCGCATCCTTTAAGGCCTCGCCCAGCTCGTCGGGGGCGTTGAAAGCAGACATATTGCCGTTGTAATTCGGCCCGCCGGCAAAGGTGGTTTCCAGGTTCACAAAGGCCAGGTCCGCCGCCTGCACGTAGGGCTTGATGTATTGAAAATTGTCGGTAAAATCAAATTTTCCGTCGGTTTTGAACACGCCGCTCTGGGGCTCGCCGGCAGTGGTGCCGCTGCCCTTCACGTACTGGCTGCGCAGGTTGGTGATGTGGGCCATGGTGTCGCCGCCGCAGAGCATGGAGATGTCGATGATTTCATCGGGGAACACGAAGTTCGGGTCCGCGCTGCCGCAGATTTTGCAGTAGCCCTCGGAGAAATCGTGCTTGCAGGCTTCGCCGCAGAGGGTGCATACACCCTCTTCATATACGTGCTCGCAGGAAGGCTTGATCAGAGATTTTATACCGATTGCCGCGCCCACAATCAGGGCCAGGCAAATCAGACAGAAGGGAATAAAGCGTCCCCATTTGATTTTTACTTTTTTCTTGGTTCTCATTTTTTAACGTTTCCCGGCACAGCCGGGTTCTAAAACTTATGCCCGGCACTTTTGCCGGGCCGCGGCGCTTCCGGCCGCTTTCTAAAACTTATGCCCGGTGCATAAAGCATCGGGCACTTTTTTAAATCATAAATCCGCCGTCCACCAGAAGGTCGGCGCCGGTAATAAACGCAGCCTTTTCCGAAGCTAGAAAACGCACCGCGTTGGCAATATCCTCCGGTGTGCCGAAGCGGCCCAGCGGAGTTCTGTCTTCCAGATCTTTACGCTCTTCCGGCGAATAGCCCGCGTTCATGGCGGTATCGATGCAGCCCGGCGACACACAGTTCGCCCGGATGCCGGAAGGTCCCAGTTCCTGGGCCAAAGACTTGGTAAACATCACCATAGCCCCCTTGGAGGCGCAGTAGGTGCTTTCCATGGACGCCCCGGTTCTGCCCCAGATGGAGGCAATATTCACAATGGCGCCGGAGCGTCTTTCAATCATGGCAGAGGCAAAATCCCGGCAGATGATAAACGCCGCCTTCAGATTTACGTTCATCAGACGGTCCCAGTCGTCATCTTCGATGTCCTGAATCTGAGAAGGCTTGCATACGCCTGCGTTGTTCACGATCACGTCCGGACAGCCCAGGCCCTCCGAAACGCCCTTGGTAAAGCGGTGCACCGCACTGCTGTCCGAAAGGTCCACGCAGAAAACATAGGCTCTTCTGCCCTTCTCCCGGATTTTCCGCGCCACACTGTGGGCGCCGTCCAGGGAATGATTGCAGTGAACGATTACGTCATAACCGTCCTCTGCCAGCGCCAACGCGCATGCCGCACCGATTCCGGTGCCGGCTCCCGTAACCAGTGCCAACATTTATTCTTCTCCGCCTGCTTCCTTGATCTTGTTCATGATTTCTTCCAGCTTGCTGCCCAGCTCGGTCCACTGCTTGTAAAGGTCCTCAAAGAGGGCTGCCAGAGATTCCGGATCCTCCGGATTTACCGGCTCGTCCGGGTTCTCCGGATCCACCGGGTCGTCCTCGCCGTTGCGGATCTTCTCCGCTGCCTCGTGACCCGCAATAATCGGGTACGGGGTGTTCAGCGGGTCGCCGGCGCCGGCGCCGAAGAGCTTGTTGAGGCATTCCGCCAGCGTTGGCTCGTAGGCAATCTCTTCACCGTAGATGCAGATTACCCGCTTGACCTCCGGCAGAGAGCCGGTAGATGCGTACAGATAAACCGGTTCCACGTAAAGGATGGACTGTTCCACCGGAATCACGAACATATTGCCCCGGCTGTAGGTGGAACCGGAGTTGTTCCACAAGGAGAATTCCTTGGAAATTTCCGCGTCCTGGTTCACCTTGGCCTCGACCTGGGCGGTTCCGTAGATAATGCGGTCCTTGGGCATACGGTAAACCACCAGCTCACCATAGTGAGCGCCGTCCTGCCGCGCCACCAGAATGCCGGTCAGATTGCTCTTGCCCGTAGGTGCGTAAGAAATGGAAGAAACAAATTCCGCGCTCTCCTCGCCCGGCAGCTTCATAATGGAGTAGTTGGCCGTGGTCTGAGCGGTGGTCTGTCCGTAAAGCTCCGTGGAAATATCCCAGCGGTCTTCGTTCTGATAGAACACGTCCACGTCGGTCATGTGATATCTTTCGTAGACCTGGGCCTGAATGTTGAACAGGGCGTTGGGGTACTGCAGGTGGCACTTCAGGCTTTCCGGCAGCTCGGCAAGGCTCTTGAACAGCTTGGGATAAATCTTTGCCAGGGTCTGCACGATGGGGTCTTTTTCGTCGCAGATGTAGAAGCTTACGTCTCCGTTATAGGCGTCCACCACGATCTTTACGGAATTGCGGATGTAGTTGACCCCGTCGTCGTGCTTGTAGGGTTCGGAGTAGGGGTACATATCGGACACGGTATAGCCGTCCGCGATCCAATAAATCTTACCGTCCGCGGCAACCACGTAGGGATCGTCATCGTAGGTCAGGAACGGGGCGATCTTCTGAATTCTTTCCGCAATGTTGCGGTGAATCATAATCCGGGAACTGCTCTTGACATTGGTGGAGATCAAAAGCTTTAAGCTGTTCTCCCGGATAGCAAAGAGCAGCCGGTTGAAGGGGTTCAGCTTGATGCCGCCGGTGCCCTCGTAATTGCAGTATACGTTGCTTTCGCCGGAAGGATAGTCAAATTCCTGCTCGCTGGTGTTTACCACCACGTAGCTGTCCGCCAGCTCGCCGTAATAAATCTCCGGCCGGGTGATGGTAATTTCCGGCACCTGAGATACCGGAGGAATGCTCTTGATCAGCATATCCGGCTGGCCGGAAGCGGTAATTTTGTCCACGCGGCTTAGGGTCAGTCCGTAGCCGTGGGTATATTTCAGATGCTGAATCAGCCAGGAATCGTCGCTCTTTTTGGGGTCGATTTCTCTGGCAGAGAGGAACACCTGCGTGTATTCGTTGTTTACATAGTAGCGGTCCACATCCACATCATTGAAGGTATAGTAGCTGCGGATGGACTGAGTCTGATTGTAGAACTGCTGAGACGGCTCGAAGTCGTTGATGCGGATGTTGGAGAAGGTCTCCATGTTGTCCAGCACCTGCAGCTTGGTCAGATTGTTTTCCGGAACGAATTCCTTCACCTGCACGTCGGACAGGTCGTAGGCCAGCCGGGTGTATTCGATATTTCGCTCCATGTAGGTCCGTTCCTTGGAAAGTTCGTCCGGGTCTACGATGACGTTCTGCACCAGGCTTTCCGCGCCGCCGCCCAGAACCGCCACGAGCAGCATGGCCGCAGGCACTACCGCCGCCAAAAGCAGCTTCTTTTTCTTTGCCGCGATTACCAGCATAATGGCGGAAACGATGGACAAAACGATTAAAATCCGGTACACCACCAGGCTCACGTTGATTTCCGTAAAGCCCGCGCCGTAGAACAGCCCGGTGCTGTCGTAAAGCACGTTAAACTGAACCAGGTACAGACGGAAGGCCACGAACAGGAAGAACAGTACGCCCAGCACCAGCATTTCGTTGAGGGCGACGCTCAAAATCGCCTTGGCCTTGATTCCGAAGGACTCCGTGCTGCGGAAGAAATTGATGTCTCTTACCGGATGCACCTCTTCGTCCTCTGCGGAATCCGAGAAGCCTGCCAGCAGCCCGTACATCACCACCGTTGCAGCCACAAAGGCCAGCACGATGGCAATGGCACTGTCTGCCAGACCCACCAGGAAATCGTATTTGAACATATAAAATCCCACGTCGTTATGGAACAGCGGATCCGCAACGCCGAAATCCTGGGCATTGGCAAACTCCAGGATTTCAAACCAGAGATTTCCGATCAGTACGGCGGAAATGAACAGGCCCAGGGCAGCCGCCGTGGCAAACAACGCTTTCTTGACCTTGGATTTATTGTTCTCACTGATTGTAAAATCGTTCTTTTTTAAGAAATTTCTTTTCAGCGCCGTCAGGGCCACAAAGCCCAGCGCGGTGAAAAGCACAAAGGCCGGCACACCGATTTTCAGCTTGGTGAACAGCTCTGTCAGGAAGACCGAGGTATAACCCACCTCTTTAAACCAGATCAGGTCTGTCAGAAAGCCGGAAAGTGCCAGCACCACAATAAACAGAACCAGCAAAACCGCCAAAACGATCAGCAGCTTCGGTGCTCTGAACTTAACATTTGATTTTCCCATAAAATACTCCTTATTATCCCTTTACCTATTGAAACCATCCTTGAACTGTTTCCGCAATGCTTCCGAAGAAATCATTGCACGCCTCCTGGATGGAGGAGGCAATCTGCACCAGCGTTTTGGTATATTCCGCGTCCGGCAAAAGCTTTTCCAGACCGAATACCGCCAGCTGAATCAAAACCAGGAACAGAATGACCAGACCTAAAAACTTCAGGAAAAGATGGCGTCCGTCCGTTTCCGCGGGAGCCTCATTTTCGGCAGGTTCCGGGTCATTCAAGTTGAAACTGTCCTCCGACCGGAACTCGACCTCCTTCGGAAGTCCGGAGAAAATCTGGGTTGCGGCAGGATTATTTTCCTTTTCCGCCACCAGCTGCGATACCGCCGTGGGCGCTGTGTCCGCATCGGTTGCTGCGGCTTCTCCCTCTAAAGCCGGTGCTGCCGCTGCAGATGCTGCCGCCGGGAATTCTTCCGCGAAAATCGGGGCTGCCGGTTCGGTCTCTTCGGGTGCAGGCGCTGCCGGTTCCTTAGATATCGGCGCGGCCTCTGCCGTGTCTTCTGCCATCGGTTCTGCCTGAGCCGGGACGCCGGACGGAATCTCTTCCGCCGCCGAAGCGTCCGCAAAAGGAGCCGTCTCTTCCGGGCCCGCAGCTTCTCCTGCGGTGCTCTTCAGCACTGCCGAGGCCGGAAGACTTCCGGTATATATTTTTTCCAATTCCGAAAAGAGGTCATCCGCATAGCGCAGGGTTACCGTTTCCTGCAGACTGGTGTCTGCGGGTTCGGCTTTTTCTTCCGGTGCATTTTCGAGCTGCGGTTCTAACTTCGGCGCTTCTGCCGGGGTTTCTGCCGGCTGCGGTTCAAACTTCGGCGCTTCCGACGGCGTTCTATTTTCCGCCGGGGCTTCCGGAACCTGTGCTGTGGCTGCCATTTCCCGCAGCATCGCGTCCTGAGCCGCAATAAAATCTTCCTTTACAAACTGAATGGTATGCTCCGGATTTTCGGTAAGACTTCCGGTCAGGTCGTCCAAATCCGGCAGTTCGTATGCATGCACATTTTCTCTTTCCTTGGGCAACGGGGCAGGCTTCGGTTCCGGCTTTACCGTTTCCCGTTCACGCCAAAACAAACCCCGCAGGGGCTTTTGTGCTTCCGCCTCATCCAGACTCTTAAAATACGCATCCCGGGCGGCCTTCATCGCCTCCAGCTTCCGCTTCCTCGCTTCGCTTTCCCGCTGCGCTTCCTCTTCTTCCTCGCGAATCAGCTGAATGGACTGCTCCAGCGTCTGGATGTCGAAGGGATCGTCGGCCAGATGCGCCGGGGCCGCGGGCTCCGCAGCCTTGTAGCTCTCCGCCGGAGGCAGCAGGCCGGAATCTGCGGTGTCATCCAGAAGCATTTTGTCGAAATCGTCCATCGGAGCATCTTCCGCCGCGGGCTTCATTCCCGGAAGCGGAGAGCTCTTGGATTCCGGCAGCTGACTCTGAAGTTCCTTTAAACGTTCAAATTCTTTATCGAGAAGCCTCTGAAACTCCTCGTTTTTTGTCTGGAAAGTATAAAATTTTTCCGGAAGCCGGCCGTCCTCCACCCGGGGAACGCGCAGCGCGTCCGGATCGGTATAAACCGGTGCTGCCGGCGACACAGGCATTACCGGCGATACAGGCTCTGCCGGAGCCTGCGGAAGGTCAACCTCGTTATTTGCGCTGAACTGACGCCGGGGCTTGTCCGGAACCGTGATATATCCCTCGCTGACCTCCGGGGTAGACCATTGCATCCGAATGTCCGCCACTTCTCTCTGAGGCTTCGGAAAATCCCTTGTATTCCACTTCATTTCCACCGGCGCTCCGCTGGCGCTTTCCACCGGAGTTCCGCACATCGGGCAATTATTTCTGGAGTCGTCAAACTCGTACCCGCAAACTTTACATTTCATATTTTCTCCTTCGTCTTTTTTAGACAACAGTTCAAGATATTATATTACACAAAGCACATATATTTCAACTTTTTGTTAAAAATCTGCTTGACGAACCAAAGACATAATGGTATCATTCTTTTTGCGTTCAACAGTTGAGCATGTGGATCATTAGCTCAGTTGGTAGAGCACCTGACTCTTAATCAGGGTGCCCAGGGTTCGAGTCCCTGATGATCCACCAAGAAAAAAGACATCGGTTTATCCGGTGTCTTTTTCGCTTTATGTATATTTGTCGGGAACCCGGAATTCTACGGGTTCATTCTGTCTATGATCTCCTTTGCATATCCGCTGGCGACCTCTCTCGGCAGGGTTCCGAAGTATGCATTATAAACGATGCCGTTCTTCTCATCTACCCACTGGATAATTTCCACATTGCGGATTTCCTCTACGGATTTTTCGACCTCAGAGCTTTTCATACTCCATGCATGTACCGTCTCTTCCGTATATTCGTAAAGTGTAATGCCCTTATACATTTCTTTTTCAAAATCAAAGCATTTTCTTCGACCCTTCTGGTCCGGATACATTTTTTCATATTTTTTTATGTATTCGTCAAGATCGAAAGTACCATCTTCGTTAAACCCGAAGGTGTATTTCCAGAGTTCATTATCGGTTTTTCCGAAATACACCGAGATTTCTTTGTAATCCGGATTATCTTCGTTCCATCTGGCACCGCCTTCTTGTTTCCAGACATATCGGTCGCCGACGGAATAGCCGATACCATACCACTGGTAACTTGCTCTTTCCGCGGAAGTCAGATGCATTAATTTCAAAACAATTTGTTTGTCCTGATCAAAACCGGCGTCGGCATCGCTGCTTACCGTATCCATTCGAGTAAAGTCTGTCGCCGTATATTCTCCCAGCGTTTTGGGCAAATCAAATCCTTTTGCTTTTATGGAAGCATACGACACATCATGTATGTAGGCGCCGTATTTCAAAGGTTCGCCGGCCATGCTGATGACGCTGAAAATAAGAACCAGAGACAATGCTGTGATTAACACTCTTTTTCCGGTTCTGCGGCGGTGTTTGCGGGTGGTTTCCGCAGGAATCTTCTGCAGGACATCATAAACCGCATCATCCTTTGCTGTTATTTTGTCAAACGTCTCTTTATACAGTTTTTCCATTTAGCCCTCCAATTCCTGTTTTAAGTACTTTTTTCCTCTGGAAAGTCTTGTCGATACCGTGGAAGAAGGAATTCCCAGCAAGGCCGCAATCTCATCCGTTTTGTATCCTTCGTAATAGTACAGATACAATACGATGCGATACTTTTTATCCAGCTTTGCAAGTGCATTCATCAGGTCTGTCTGATGCGGGTCCTCGTAAGAGATCGTGTTTTCATAATCCGCTATGTTCTCTTTTTTATGCCACGGCGAGCGGAGGACCTTCTTGCATTCATTGATACAAACCCGTATGACCCAGTTCCTGATATGCTCCTGGCTTTCAAACGATTTCTCGCTTAAATACAGTTTCAGCAAGACCTCCTGCACGATGTCATCGCAGGACGACGGGTCAAATAAATAGTTAAATGCTACTTTGTAAACGGTATCTTTCAGTTTTTCTGCGGTTTCTGAGAAATATCTGTTGTCTTTCATCGATTTATCCTTCTGCAATGAATATCCGCAGGAGGGCTGTTTTCTTTCACTATTTTTAATAAATTTTCCGGCAGACATAAAAAAGCGAGCCTTGAACGTGCAAGGCTCGCTTTTTGTTTCTTTTTAAAATTAGTCTCTGGAAGCCCAAAGTTCACGAGAGTACTTGTAAACTTCGTCTCTGTAAATCGGGTTGCTCGGAGTATTTCTTGCCATGAAGGACGGCTTGCCGGGCTGGTTGAAACGATCAACGAACTTGCGGGCCAGCGCGCGGATTTCATCTTCGCTCAGATCCTTAATGTCTTCGTCGGTTTCCTTCGGCCATACGGTGAGGATAATCTTGTCGCCGTAGTTGTCATACAGCCATTCGATGTCGTTCATGGTCTGCGGTGCCCATTCGTCGAATCCGGCGTCGATGAAGACCTGGACTCTCTTGTCGTTGTGGCCGCAGGAGTGCAGGGATGCCACACGGCCCAGAGAGTGGATGCAGTCGGTGAGCTGCTTCATGTACGGCAGGAAGATTTCGCGGGCGATGTCTTCGGAGAAGAAGGTGTTCTGCTGAGAACCCCAGTCATCGTGAATGTTGATGATGTCGATTTCCGGGAAGTGTGCAACGTGATCCTTAATGCATTCGCAGCCGAAGTCTGCAAAGGCCTGGAGCATTTCCTTGATGGCGTCGATCTGGTCTTCGTCCAGAAGTGCCATGGAAGCATTCATGAATCCCATCATGGAAATCATACGTTCAAATGCGAAACCGTTGGAGAAGGACATGTAGGTCGGGAAACGGGTGTCCGGAGTCTTTCTTTCGGGCCATTCCCAGGTGGAGATATCCGGAAGGTGAACCTTGTCTTTCCAATCGTTAACGTCCTCGAGCAGCTGCGGTGCGTCACCGCGAACGATGCTGCCGCCGGCAATGGGTTCATAAACCCAGGTAATTCCCAGATCGTCTACAAGACCGTCCTTGCCGCCGCGGCCCATGTGATTGCTCCACGGGGTTGCGATGAATAAAATTTCACCGGAAGTGGGCATCCAATACGGATGACGTTCTGTTACCATTGCATCGTAGTTCTGACGTGCGGTAACCGGAGTGGTGCGGACGGGGGTTCCCGGAGCGCCCAGGCGGCCGGGGAGAGTATAGGCTGTTTCCAGCTCGATTTTCTCAAAGGGGATTTTTTTAAACATGAATAGGCTCCTTTCCATTACTTTATTTCATATATTATCACTTCACACTACCACGCCGAAACAACCGTGTCAAGACAGGAAGACAGAATTCCCTCTTTTTCCCGTTCCACCTTTTCTGCGGTGCGGTTTCTCTTTTTTTCTTCCGCTTAATATATTATTATATAAGGTAATGCATTATCGATATTATTGCATGGAAAGGAACTCGCTATGGATTGGAGACATCTGGGCATAGAACCCACGAAAGATAAGAAAGAAATCACCCGGGCATACCGGAGCAGACTGGCCGATGTGAATCCGGAGGACAAACCGGAAGAATTCAAGCTGCTGCGGGAAGCCTACGAGGAGGCGCTGCGGCTGGCAGAGCAGGAAGAAGTGCCCCAGGCGGAAAAAACGCCGGTGGAGCTTTGGACAGACAAGCTGAAGGCTCTGTATATGGACCTGAAAAAGCGCCTCGACCCCCGAGCCTGGAAGGAGCTGCTTTCCGATGACATCTGCATTGCCCTGGACACCCGTCCCCTGGCGGAGGAGGCCCTGCTGCGGTTTTTCATGGACTATTTTTACCTGACCCAGGAAATCTGGCAGCTGCTGGACGATGAATTTTCCTTTACGGAGCGGGCCGAAGAGCTTTTCGAAAGCTATCCCCGGGAGTTTATCGAACAGGTCGTTCTCGACGGCATTCGCCTGCCCAAGACGCTGGACGCAAAATACTTTATTCCCGGAGAAGACGGCGAGGCGGCGGACCAGTATACACGGCTTTATCTGCGGGCCAAACGGGCAAATCTGGAAGATGCCCGGAAGCTGCTGGCCGAGGCCGCGGCGCTTCCCGAGCAGCACCCCTACGGCGAAATTCTGGGCTATGCTCTGGATGCAGACGAAGACAAAGAAGTAGATTACCAGCGGATTCTGGCGATGACGGAGGAATATCCGGACAGCGTTTATATGTCGCTGGAAGCAGCCAATATTTTCAATCAGAAGGAACAATACGCCCTGGCAGAGCAGGTCTGCCGGAGCCTGGAAAAGCGGAATCTGCCCGACAGCGAAAGATACCGCTGGCAGCTGGCCAAGAGTCTGGCGGGTCAGGGAAATTACAAGGATGCCATGGACCTGCTCAGCGACCTGATGAACGACGCAGGCGGCGACCAGCGCCAGATCTACGAATTAAACCAGACCCGGGTGAAGTGGAATGCTTCCCTGATGGAGCAGTACAAGGCTGCGCTGGAGGAAGACCCGGAAAATTACGATACCCGGGCGGAGCTGGCCATGTGTCACCTGATTGCGGACCAATACGACGAAGCCCTGGAATGCACCTTAAAACTGCCGGAGAATATGCCGGACCCCTACGCCTACAACAATTTGCTGGCCCAGATCTACGCCGGCATGCAGCAATTTGAAACCGCACTGCCCTACGCGCAGGCTCTGACCGCCTACATTCCCACCATTCAGCCCGATGGGACAAAAAAGACCGCGGACCGCATCGAGGCCCTGGCCCGCAAGCTGACGCTGCAGGCGGACATTCTGTATATGTTAAAACGCTTCGACGAAGCGCTGGAGGTCTGCCGTCAAGCGGTGGAAGCTGCGCCGGCCAACGGAGACATGCTTTCCAGCATGGTGCGTCTTTGCATGGGCTGCCGGAAATACCGGATGGGTGCGGACTACGCCGAACAGCTGACCCGGATTCTGCCCGACTCTTATCACAGTCACCTGCTGCTGGCCTTTGCCCTTTTCGAACTGAAAAACGACCGGGATGCCTTTGCCGCGCTGAACAAAGCCATGAGCATCGACGCCTCCGACCTTTCGGAGTATGTTTTAAAGCTGCGGATCCTGATTCGCAACAACGCTTTCGAGGATGCCCACGGCACCCTGGATTTCCTGGCGGAAAACGGTATTACCAACAATCTTTCCGTAGACTTCTGCAAAGCGCTGCTGGCGGAATTCGAAGAAAAAGAAGACAAAGAAGAGGTATTAAAGCAGTATCAGTCCCTGGCCCAGCGGGTGGAAAACGGCGAACACTTCGATGACGAAGCCGGCCTGTACTTCCGGCTGGCGGTGGTCACCGGCAATGCGGGCGACGTACGCAAAGACGAAGCCCTGCGGAATGAAGTGCTGGAAATCCTGGAAAAAGGTCTGAACACCGACCATGAGGATATAGACTGCAAGGACTACAAAGCCTGGATTTACAAGGAAATCCGGGATAACGACAAGGCCCTGGAGCTGTACCATCAGCTGGAGCAGGAAGAGCGCGGTAATCTGAATGTGGAAAGCAATCTGGCCGAGATTTACTACCGGAATCTGCAGAAGAACGCGGATAAGGCTCTGGTTTACTACCAGAAGCTGCTGGATAACGCCCCCAGCGACCCGGTGTGGATGTTCTACACCGCCATGTGTCACCTGCAGATGGGCGATCTGGAAACCGCGGAAAAGATTTTCCTGCAGGAAGAAATCGCGGAGCCGGAATATTCCGACGCCCCCTTCCGCCTCAGCTTCGTTTACGAGGCCACCGGCGACTGGGAGAAAGCCCTGACCTGCGCCGAAAAGGCTCTGGAAATCGAAAAGCAGGGCAATAACAATCTGGAAAAATACTATCTGCGCAAGATGCAGATTCTGCGCAGACTGGGCCGCCCCCAGGAGGCCATCGACTGCATCATGGAGCTGGTCAAAACCCAGGGCAGCAAGGAGGCAAACGCAAAGATTTTTGATACCTACGCCCAGTTCGGCATGTGGAACGAGGCCAAAAAGCATGTCCGGAAATGGATCAAAACCAATCAGGACAAGGACTATGCCCTGCAGGCGCTGATCCGGACGGATATTATTCCCGCCCGCATGGTCAACCTGCCCTCTCAGATGGATTACGCCAACAACCGGGCAGGTGCCTCCGACTGGACCAAGAGCACCATTGACATACTGATTGCCGCCATGGAGGGAAAATACAGTACCGCCGTTAAAATCTGGCTCGGCCGGGTGAATAAATACGGCGAAGAGGATTACAGCGGACAGTCCTTTGCCTTTACCCAGCTGGCATGGCTCAGCTTTTTGGACAACAAGCCGGAAAAGGCCCGGGAATACGCAGAGCTTGGTCTGATTGCTCTGGAGCGCGCCATGGACGGTTTTTTGCGGAATGAAACCATCTTCCGCGCCAGAAAAGCGCTGCTGCTGGGCTTTATGGGAAAGTTCGACGAATCGCAGCAGGAAATGGCCGCGGCAAAAGCGCTGCCCCTGTGTGAAAACTGCGCCTATTGCCGCTGCAAGGACGCGGACATCTACGAAGCCTTCCTGGCCTTAATGCAGGGAAAGACGGAGGAAGCAAAAACCCTGGCGGAACAGGGTCTGGAGCGCTTCCCGGACGAAGAAGATTATATTATTATCCTTAACTATATTAAAAAGAACAGTCGCAAAAAATGGTAATCGGAATAGATTTAGGAACAACCAACAGCCTGGCCGCCTGCTTCCGGGACGGCAAAGCGGAGCTGATCCCCAACAGACTGGGGAAATTTCTGACACCCTCCGTGGTGTCCATCGACGAAAACGAACAGATTCTGGTAGGCGAAACCGCCAGAGAATACGGCCTGCTGCATCCCTTAAACACCGCCAAAGTGTTCAAGCGGAGCATGGGCACGGAAAAGGTTTTTGAACTGGGACGACAGAAATTCCGGGCAGAGGAGCTGTCCGGCTTTGTGCTGCGCTCCCTCAAGGAAGACGCGGAAAGCTATCTGGGCTGCGAGGTAACGGAGGCCATCGTTTCCGTGCCCGCCTACTTCAACGACCTGCAGCGCAAGGCCACCAAACGGGCCGGCGAACTGGCGGGCCTGACCGTCTCCCGCATCATCAACGAGCCCACCGCGGCAGCCATTGCCGGGGGCGTGGGCCGGGAAAAATCCGAGGAACGCTGCCTGGTATTCGACCTGGGCGGCGGCACCTTCGACGTGTCTATTCTGGAATTCTACGGAAACATTATGGAGGTTCACGCCATCGCCGGCGATAACTTCATCGGCGGCGAGGACTTTACCCACCTGCTGGCCGCCATGTTCCTGGAAAAAGCGGCCATCGCGCCGGAATCTTTAGACGTCCGCACCATGAACGAAGTGCTGAAATCCGCGGAATCGGCCAAGTGCAGCTTTTCCTCACAGACGGAGGTTACGGTCAGCTGCACCGTAGACGGTCAGCCCGCAGAGCAGACCATCACCATGGAAGAATACGAAAAGGCCTGCGCGCCTCTGCTGGAGCGCCTTAGAAAGCCCATCGAGCGCAGCCTGCGGGATGCGGACACCAGACTGGACGAGATTGACAAGGTCATTCTGGTGGGCGGAGCCACAAGACTGCCCGCCGTGCGCCGCTTCGTGATCAAAATGTTCCGCAGCTTCCCGGACACCTCCGTGGACCCGGATACCGCCGTGGCCGTGGGGGCAGCCCTGCAGTGCGGCATGAAGGCCCGGGACGAAGAAATTAAAGAAATCGTGCTTACCGACGTGTGCCCCTTTACCCTGGGCACCGAGGTGCGCATGGACAACGGCAGCTTCTCCGAGGACGGTCACTACCTGCCCATTATCGAGCGCAACACCGTAATTCCCGTCAGCCGCCGCCAGACCGTCTATACCGCCCACGACAACCAGACCCGGGTGGACGTAAAAATCCTGCAGGGCGAAAGCCGCATGGCAAGAAACAACGTACTGCTGGGCGAAATCTCCGTGCCGGTGCCCCCGGGGCCAAGAGGCGCGGAAGCCATTGAAATCACGTACACCTACGACATCAACTCTCTGCTGGAGGTGGAAGTCTGCGTGCTTTCCTCCGGGGTAAAGCGCAAGGTGTTCGTGCAGGGCGAAGGCCAGAAGCTTTCCGACGAAGAGGCAGAAGCCCGCATGCAGCAGCTTGCCTACCTAAAGCAGAACCCCCGCAGCGAGGAAGAGAACCGTCTGCTGCTTCTGCGGGCGGAACGGCTCTACGAAGAGTCTTTGTCCGCCGACCGGGAGGCTATCAACCGGGCCATTATGCAGTTCGAGCAGGTGCTGGAACGCCAGGACCGCACGGAAATTGCCCGGGCCCGCAAAGAGCTGACCGCATTTTTGGATCAAATCGAGTTTTTGCAGTAACGACAGAAATCCGGTAAATATAAATCAAATATTGAGAGGGAAGAAATGAAATTTACGAAAGAAGAAAAAGCATCATTTTTATCAACCTACCACGTGCAGCTTCGGAAATTCGGGCTGGGTTCGAATTCGGCGAAAGATTATTTTCAGGTGATTATGAGCCACTATTTCCAGCAAACCGGAGATACCTACGGCAAAATCCAGAAAACCAAAGCAAAATATCTTCTGAAGGGAAACACGCAGGAAGCATTGGATTTTCAGGAAGAACTGATTGCCGACATCCTCAACCGAGTGCTGTCGCTGCCGGATAAAAGTCTTGCCCTGGAAGACCAGGAGGCAGGCGCAAAGTTTCTGAGACAAAGACACCACGACGTCTGCATGCTTCTGCTTTTAGACAAGCTCCTGGGCGAAAACTTCGACCGCGGCGCTGCGGCCGACTTCAGGATTCCGGAGGAAACCCTCGAAGTATTAAGGCACAAGCGCGCGCTTCTGGACCCGAACTCCAACGAGCTTCCGGATGCAGCATACGACGGCCGCTTCCTGGATAAACATAGAATCAAAAATATCGTCCCGCCGGATCAAGCGCCCCTGCCCGAGCACGATGAACTGCAGGCAGCGCTTAACAACGTCAACCGGGCGGAAAACATTCCCGGCCGCGACAGTTTTGACGTCTTTTTGGAAAACATTGCCGACGTAAATGAGCTGCAGCGAAGTATCAACGATAAGCTCCCCGATCTTCCGACGGATACCAAGAGGCAGTTTTCCGCCTTTTTTAAGAGTCTGGCCGATGCGAATTCTCAAACCAGCAGATTTTACTCGCATTACGGACGCAACAGCCTGCTCTATAATAACGATTTTAAAGCAGGTACCTTTGCCGAGGCGATCACTGCCATCCGGAACTGCCCGGAGGAACTTGCCGATGCGCTTTCCGGAAATTCCGAAATCATGCATAAGTTCCAGAGCATGCTCCGCGCGTTAAAGGGAACCGACCTGGTAATAAACGGCGGAGAATGCACGAAAAACATCATTCGTCTGCCCAACGGCATAGACTATGCGGAATACAGCGGGGCGCTGATCGAAAGCATTCAAGCCGCGGCAAAAAGGCAGTCCGAGAAGACCCTTTATGCGAACATCGATCTCATCCGAAACAAGATGAATGAATTCGGCGAAATCAAAAAGCTCAGCGACAAGGAGCTTGTTGCGCAGGTGTCCACATGCATGCTGGAACATCCGGAGTCTCAGCCCGAAAGACAGCTTCCCAACGCCGTTGACCTCGTTCGCCACGCCGGTTTAACCGCTGCGCAGGAAATGGAATTTCAGAAAAATTTCATTCTGACAGCTTCCGCGAAGGCCGAAAGCCCTTACGAATGGGCCCAGGTGGCAAGAAGCATCGCAAAGATCGAAGTGCTGAAAACCATGGAGGCCGATGCACCGGTCGACCAGGCCCAGCTGGAAAATCTCGCCACCGAAAAGATCAAAGAGAAACCTCTGATCAGCAGAAATGTATCCATGCACGACAGAAAGCTGTGTGAGGATTATCTTTCCGGCAGCGCAGATTTTATCAACGCCTTTCACTACAAGGATGCCCCCCTGCCGGAAGCAGACCTGGAAGAGGCTTATGCCGACATGCAGAGGAATCTGGTCACCCGGGACGGCGAACATCTGCTGACCGGCAACAAACCAAGCATACTCTGGGAAAAAAGAAAAGACCTGATGCAAAGGGCGGCAAATGAAGACCGCATGTGTTCCCGCAACTGCTATCCTATGGAATTTGCCGATGCGCTTTCGGGTGGCCTCCCCAAAGGCTGGGAAAGACTGCACACACCTTTCATGAAATTCCCCCGGGAAGAGGTTTCTGCGAAGGAAATATACGCGCAGAATGAACAGTTCCTGATTAATCTGATAAACAACGAAATACTGCCGAACGGCAGAACCTTCCGACAGCAAACCCTTTTGGATGAAATCGAGAGAATAAAGAATCTCGATCCGCAGGATTTATTTTCTTTAGCCTCAGCCTCCGACGAAGAAATATTAGAGCGCTGGCCGGACATCGCGGAAAAATGGGGTACCGCATATATTGCAATAGATGTTAAGAACGCCGCGGAAACCGAAGGATTGCAGCTTTCAAAGGAAGACAAGGACCTCCTGCAGTTCCAACTCGACGTTGCCACCTGCACTTTTGATCGGCTTAGCAAATACAGAGACCACTATCTGACCAATCCCTACGCGCAGCTTGCTGCCGGTGTGGAACATAGCAAGCTGTCGCAAATATACTACAGTCCTGCTTTTGCCCCGAGATTTTCCAATGACATGGCCAATTTAGACGGGCAAAAGGCCACCTTTGAGCAAGCCGTGCCGATACTGTCCGCGTTAAAAGCCGCCGGACTGCTTCCCCCTGCCGATCTTTCCCATACCGTTGTACGCACCCAGCCCGACGGGACGGATATCGGCCCTCTGGACGCGCAGAGGCTTGCCCTGAAATACCAGGACTTCTCCATTCAGGAACCCGGAAAACAGCAAGTGTTTTATCACTTCGACCCGGTAATCAAGCAGTTCTACCACGCCATGTCTTTGGAAGAACTCAATACCCTCCAGACTAAGTATCTGAACATCGCGATTGCACGGGAAGCAAACAAAGAGTACACCGACCGCAAAGAATGCCGCGCTGTGATTCTTACGCCCCTGGTCCGGATGCGCAGTAAATTCACAGACCGCGCACAGAACAGCGCAGAGCCGGCGGTCCACGTTTCCAAAATGGATGCTGCCCGCATTCTGGCCATGCAGGCAGCTTTGGAACATCTGGAAAAACGCGTCGGTAAGCCCGAAGAATTCATGGATGCTTTCGAACAGATTGCCAACGAAGAATACGTTGCGGAATTAACGAACAACATCCTGTCCGACCCCATGCTGGAATCGTTCATCAACGGACTGGGCGGCATGGACGAAAACGGACATCTTTCTGCACAGGCGCAGTATGCCCTGGGCAAGGACAACGCGCTGGAAAACTTCCGCCGGTTCTGCGATAAAGAATTGAGCAACCAAAATCCGCCGGAAGGCTGGAACCAGCCCCTTTCCCCGGAGCAAAAGGCTGCCATGAAAGAAGCGATTGCGAATGAGCTTACCGCAGACAGCTCAAAAATCCACCAAGGCGAGGAAAACGCCCAGCTTTACGCTGCCACAAATAAAATATTCCAGTACCTGCTGCTGCAGAAAAGTATCGACAATAACACGCCGCTGACCCAAAGAGAGCTTACCGAAACCGCGTACGCCTATACCTTCGATCCCGCAAATACAAATCTGCGCTTATCCACGGTGTCGCCCCGGTTTACCGAAGCTTTCGTCTCCAGCCTTAACGGCCAGCCGGCGGACAAATACCCCATAGCGAAAAAACTGGGAAAAATGCTGGACCATTATCTGGAAACGCAGCAGGAAGGCTACGAAAACGAAGAAGCATTTTTCGAAAGAAAATTCACAGAAACCCACCAGGGTCAGCAGGTGAATGCCGATGTAAAAGCCGCTTCCAAAAAGGAATTTTTAACCCTCTGCGAAGCCAATCACCTGATCTGGCTGGGAAATCCGGATAAAGTAAAAACGCTGGACCAGATCTGGACGCTGCATACCGATAACACCCTGCAGGATCCCCATAATGCCGCCGTTGAACAGATGCAGCAAATGCATGGCAACCGGGAACTGAAAGACGCCCGCCCCGTCGGCAAGAGTTATCTGAAAAGATGCCTCGCCTTTAATTTCCCGGACAATCCTACGGATGCCCAGCGCATTGAAATTGCAAAGGCAAAGGCGCTGCTTGCAGGCAACAGCCCGGAAGCCCTGGCCTTCCAGAAACAATACATCATGGAAATGATCAATCAGATGCTGTCGATTCCGGATGAAAAGCTGGCACAGAGCAACAGCCCGGACTCCCGCGCATATTTTGCAGAGCATTACAGAGAAATCCAAATGCTCCACGAGCTGCCGAACTTCTACGGCAATCTGGCAGCCAATACTGCCGGCTTAGTTTCGGATTTTATCATTCCCACCAATATCGAAGACGCCCTCTTCCATAAGCATGCGCTTGCCGCGCAGTATATCAACAACGATAAAGAAATGATTACGGCCCTTGCCGACGAAAATTATAAGGCGCTCCGGCTGTTCAACGGTTTAACGCAAACGGAGCTGCTGGAAATGGGTCAGGAGAACGGCATTTACAGTGCATCGAAAGAAATCAAACAGCTTCCGGCAAAACAGATTTCCGGCCTCCACAGCGAAAAGAATAAAAACTCGGCTGCTGCGGACCAGCCCAACGCTGCAAAGTACGACCATCTGCAGCTGACCGAGGACCAGGTATGGCTTCGGGCTATTCCGGAGAATCTTACTTTAAAGCAGAAGGTTGCATCGCTGGAGCAGGCAGTAGACAGCGGAGAAATCGAAGACCGGACGCATTTCGAGACCTTCCGCCGGGCCCTGCAGAACTTTGATGCCCAGTATGACGAAGCCATTTCGGCTGCCGACGGCGACCTTACACCGGTCTTTTCCGCCATGAAGAGCGCGGCACAAACCTATAAAAGCGATGTGGTTCCCGCAGGTCGGTCCTTCAGCGAACTGCCCGCCGCAGACCAGGCTGCCGTGAAATTCGCCACCGGCATCGTGAACTACTGCGAGGAAAAATCCGCATATTATGCCATGAAGAAAAACGTGGAGGGTCTGGAAGCCCAGTTGGGTATGATTAACCTGCCTTTGGAGCTTGACCCCAACAGAACCTATACCCTGGAGGCTTACCGGAGCCTCCTGCAGAGCAGCCGCGACAAGTGCGCAGAGGCGATCCGAAGCGCCATTCACGCAGGCACCGAGGTAAAGCCGGAGCACCTGACCAGACTGTTTGTTCTGGACACCCTGCGGAAAGGTTTATCCTATGAAAACCTGCAGCTGGACGCAAACGATGCGGCAAATATCGTAAACGAGGAATACCTGCAGAAAAGAATGAATGCGCTGGCAGACGTTCGCCCGTACAAGCAGTTTATTGCGAACAATCAGCCGCTTACCGAAGACTTCCCGGAGAAAAATCTGGCGGACGAATTTGAATTACGGAACCCGGCTGCCGGGCGGAATACCGTCGACCTTACCTTCCGCGATGCCATCCGCATGCTGCGGAAAGACCTGCGGCGGATGGACAGCGTATTCTCCCGCGACAGCATAGAATACCGGAACTTCAACCGTGCCCTGGGGCAGCTTTTCGAAAAAATCGAACGGAACGGAATGAACACCCCGGAGGCGATCATTGCGGCCTTTGACCGTAAGGATCAAAACGGAATGTCCGTGCTGGATTATGCCGTCGAATACGAAGAGGCAAAAAAGAGCTCCCCGAATCCGCTCAGCGACCGTCAGATGGGCCGTCTTACCATCTGTGCAAGACTGCACACCATCCGCGAAGAACTGGAGAAAGCGGCAAACCTGGAAGACCTGAGCAGCTGCAAAAAGCAGATTGCCCTGGATGCGGTGGCCCAGAAAGCCATGCTGGGCAGACTGAAGAGCATCGGAACCCAGGACGCCCGGAATCTGTATAAAAACGACCGGCTTTACCGCAGCAATCTGACGCAGGTAAAGAGCGCGCTGCAGAAAAAGGACGATAATACACTGACCGCACTGGCAGAAGAAGCGTCTTCTTCCCGGGTGGCGGAGAAGCTGGTACCCGGTTCCGTGAAAAAAGACGCGGACTATAAGAGTGAACAGCAGTTGGCGAAGAATTCCCTTGCCGTCATGGACCCGGCCCGGATTCCTATGGCCGTGGTAGCCCAGTATCTGCTGAACCGTTCTTCCGCCATGCTGGATGAACTGGAAGCGCTGGAAACGGTTTCCGACAGCGACGAATACCTTGCCTTTAAAAACAGTGTCGGCGCTCTGCACCTGACCGTCGCCGGCCTTGCCGGCCACGGCGGCATCAATCAGCAGACCCTTTCCGACGCACTGCAGGAGGTTTCTGCGGCAGCAAAGTTCTACCAGCTGCGTCACCAGAACGATGACCCCCTGAAAACCGAACAAAAGAATCTTGCCCGGCTTGGCATGGCCGCCGAGCTGAATATCTGCAAGGAGTTCCTGGAACAGTCCGGCGGACTTCTGGACGAGCCGCTGGATACGATGGATCTGTTCCGGAAGCTTTCCGTCCATCAGGACAGAATGCGGGAGACAGAGATTCTCCGCAAGCTTTATCAGGCCAATGCGTTAACAGACAGAGTGGGAACCGTTCTCGACGGCGTCGCTCCGGCGGCCTCGAAGAACCCCTTCCCGGGCCGTCTGCAAAAGCTGACCGACAGCGAGGCTTACCTCCAGGTGATGGCAGAAGAAACACAAAAGCAATATGGCGCACGCCACTTCTCTGCGCAGGAGAAATCGCAGCTGATGGAGGCTGTTTCGCAGAATAAATCCTTCGACGACATGCAGGAGGCGCTTTGGAACAGCAAAAGTACTCTGGAGAAAACAAAGGAAATCTTCCGCCTGAGCGAAGTGAACCGCGCAAAGCATCCGGAGTTCCTCGGAATTGATTCAGACACGCTGGATTCCATGACGGCAAATTGCCGTAATGTGTTTAATTTTGACACAAACCGTCAAGGTCTCTCGTCGTTTTTCCTGGCAGACCTGCTGAAAAAGGGATACGACTTCGATTCTATTATGGATCCGACCAAGCTGATTCCCGAAAAGCAGGCCTGCGTAGAGAGCGTCCTTCAGAAGGTACAAGATCCCAATGCGGGAAAAGAATTGGCGGAGGAGCTACTCGCCGCAGGAAACGCAACCTACAACTATGTATCCGAAAAGATTGCAAATCTCAAGGATTTAACTGTTCAGGAGCTGACCAAACCCGAGAACAAAAACATTTTTATTGCGCAGGGATTTACTTTAGCCATCAAGCAGGAACTGGAGCGAAAACAAGAACTGAACAATCCGCAGGAAGCAAAAAAAGGTAAGACAAAAGCACCATTATTCTATACCAAGTATCTGGACAAGGACGACATTCAGAATGCAGAGAAATTTATGGATAACCAGGCAGCATCCGCTTTATTCACCAGCTTCTTGTCCGACTCGATGAAAACCTATATCGACTTGAGCGAAGGAAGGGGTATCGATGCCGATCAGAATAAGGTTATGCAGTATGCCTTTATCAATACACTGTTTAAAACCGCCAAGGCGAACGGCCTCATTAAAGGACAGGATTTCTTTCATGATATCTTCTCGGCAGATGCAAAGTATGCGGAGCCATTCAAAAGTGCCGGGGCCTACATCGAAACGGGAAGAGCTAATGAACCGGAAAAAGATAATGTTATCTTAACGAACTTTATCAGCTCTCCGGAAGCGAAGAAAGATGTGGTAGATTTTGTTTTCTCCGGAAAAGCAAAGCTGCAGGGTTCCTACACCAAGAACGGCGGACTGAAGTCTATGACACTGCAAGAAAACTTTAATAAGCTTATCGGGCCGGTTATCGCAAAAGCCAAGGCCAGAGAAGAAAAACTCGCAGCGCAGAAGCCATCCGAAGTTAAAACCGGTGAAGAAGGCATGCAGATCGTATAAGCGCAGTCTCGCCTGAATAATAGGTAAAAAATTAAGTAACAAAAAAGAAGTTCTTCGGAGAAAACTCCGAAGAACTTTTTTTATTTCAGCATCTTCATCTTCAAACCTCTTAGAAAGAGACCTCCCTGATCATTGATGTCGTAGTAATAATATGCTTCTCTTCCGTTCTTGAAATACAGACTTCCGACCACATGCGTATACTTACTGCCATTCCCGCCAGTCTTCCAGGCCGGATAATCATTCTTATAGGCTGTAATTTCGCCGTTCTCTGCAATAAAGCGTTCCAGCTGCGCTTTTAAAAGCGTCCTTTCGTCTTTTGTATAGTTCTCAAACCCGTATTCCGTATAGGCGGCAATATACTCTGAATACAGCTCGTCCAGCGATTGATACGCCGCGCAGCAATATTCGTACAAGGTCTTTGGGAGAAACTCGCTGTATGCTGCAAAACTAGAGATAATATGCAGTTTATCCGAAAACGTTTTAATTTTTCCGCCCGGGAATTTCAAATCTATGCTTTCTGTCTGATACTCCCGCTCTTCTATGATGCTGTTCGTATAGTATGTTTTTCCATCGACCTCAAAAGAAGAGATCTCGGCTGACAGGTTTTCGCCCCGGAGATATTTTTCGTAGGTAAGTTCATCTACAATTACTTCTTCCTCGTTTTTGTGGGTAAAACAATACCTGATATATGCCTCTGCGCCCTCGTTTTGAAAAGTTACACCAGAATAAGTGGACGGTTTTTTTGAAGTGTGCTCCGCATACACCACCTCCGGCATCATGTATTCCGTTCCATCCAAATCCAGCGTAACATAGGGCTCCTCCGCAATGCGCTGCAAATTGGGAAGCCATAAAGCGTCTTCCTTTGCTTTCAGAATGCCGTCGTAGAAATATTCGGGCACCAATGTGTTCACAAAAGCTTCCGTGCCTTCATTCAGCAGCACTTCCGAATGTTTGTCTGCCAGCCGAATCGGTTCCTTGGAAAAGAGCTTGCCATAACCGAACCCCATTACCTCGAAAACCACATCATACACCAGCAGACATAGCACTGCAGCCGACAGAAGAAGCAATGTTCTGCGATTCTTCTTTTTAATTTTCTTCAGCGGCTCCAGCTGTTCCGGCATCTCCGGCGTCTCCGCAGAATCCAGGGGAGATGCGGATTTCATGTTGTCATACATTTTCCGGCATTCCGGACATGTTTCCAGATGGGCTTCCACAAAATGATTCGTATCCGGGCTGCACTCGTTTTCCACATAGGCCGGCAGCAAATCCCGAACAATACTGCACGCTTCATTTTTCGTCATTTTCGTTCATCCTCTCTTTCAGTTCCGCCTTTGTTCGATAGTAGGTCATCTTCGCCCAGGATTCGGATTTTTCATATATTCTGCCGATTTCCTTAAAACTGAGCTGACCCAGGGTGTGCAGGAAAAAAACATCCTTTTTGATTTCGTCCATGCCCAGAAGTATGCGGTAGGCCTCCAGGGCAAGCTCCCGGTTTTCCAAGTGCAGAAATGCATTCCGGCCGTCCGGAAGCGCCGCATCCAGGGGACCGCTGCGCCGCTTTCGTTTTTGATCCTGCAGGTAAGCGTTCTTCCCGATCTGACACAGCCAGGTAAAAACAGAGCACTCCCCTTTAAAGCGATCCAGATTCAGATACGCCCGGTAGAAAGTCTCCTGCGTCAGTTCCTCTGCCAGCTCCGCATCTTTACAAAGCGAAAAAAGATAGCGATTCAATTTACTTGCAGTTTCTTTGTATATTGAATTGAAATCTTCCATACATTTGACCTTTCAGTAATTAGAGTATCCAAACGAAAAATAGTCACAAAAATTATACAATAAAAAAAGAAGTTCTTCGGAGAAAATTCGGAGCCGGTAGAGAAGACTTGCGAGCGGCCTGCGATGCGTGCGGAAGCAAGCGCAGAGCAGTGACGCGAGCAAGGCTTATCGTGAAGCCGGCGGAGTTTTCTCCGAAGGAACTTCTTTTTGATTAATTATTCCTTATACCACAATCACTTCGTCCTCGGATGCGGCTTCCGGAGTACCGGAATGAACGCCGCCTTCGCCGAAGCGTTCCAGGCGCCCGGATTCTTCCAGCTCCTTTCGAAAGGCCTCCGGATTTTTCTTGTAGTAGTCCTGATGATATTCCTCCGCATCCCAGAAGGATTTGAAAGGTTCCAGTGCCACCTGGGGCTCCCGGCCGGTCCGTGCCGCCAGCTCGTCCAGAGCCGCCCGGGCCGCCGCCCTCTCCTCCTCGCTCGTATAGTACACCGCCAGGGTGTAGGAATGACCCCGGTCGATAAACTGCCCGCCGCCGTCGAAGGGGTCCACGTGGGTCAGGAAAATCTGTAGAAGCTCCGCATAGGAAATCTGCGCCGGGTCGTACTCCACTTTTACGGTCTCCCGGTGACCCGTCTGCTGGTGCTTGACCGCCTCATAGGCCGGATTCTCCTCGTCGCCGCCGCTGTAGCCGCTGCGCACGGACGAAACTCCCGCCGCTGCCGCAAATTCCGGGGTAATGCACCAGAAACAACCCGATGCGAAATATGCTGTACTCATGTCCAAGCCTCCTGTGCCGCCCTCTGGGGCATATAATTCTGCGTTGTCCGCCGGTTTTTCGGGCGGATATTTCGCGTCAATTACCGCACCCGCAAAAGCAATGATGCCGAAGCACACGCTCCGCAGCAGGGTCGCCGCAAAAGACAATTCAATTCCGCTCTGTTCGATAATATACTTAACGTTCTGCAGGCAGCCCGGCAGCGTCCAGCCGTAGTCCCGCAAAGACAGATAGGCTTCCAGCCCCCAGGCCGTGCGGTTGGCGATTACCAGGCCCGCCGCGGCAATCAGTCCGGCTGCGGCAAACCCCGCGCCGTATAAGTTTTTGGTGCCGGTACGCCCCGCTTCATAAGAGATTCCCGCGCCCGCAAAGACCGCCGCATGCGGCTTTCCGCCGAAAAGCTGCATGCCCTTTACGCCCAAAGCCGCCAGTACAAAGCCGCCGATGCCCGCATTGTAGCGGTACTGGAAAATCATCGTGCAGAAGACAATACCCACCAACGTGCCCAGGACCGCTCCCAGCACGCCCCGGGTCAGCCGAAACGGTGCCGTGCCGCAGCCATCCCTGCCGCAGTTTGACACCGCGCCGAAGTCGTTTCCGGAAAAATTCGGGCGTTCTGCACCGCGATATTCTTTTGTAGGCTTCTCCTCCGTCATGCGTACTCCTGCATATTTTTATGATATTTTTACAAACATTATACTCTGTCCTCCGCTTTTTTGGTATAATCAGTTGGTCCAAAAGGGGGGACATAAAATGAGAAACAAAAGACGCGACGCGGTGAGAATTAAGGAGCTGGATCCGTTCCACTCCATCGTACCTTACGTAATGCCCAAGCGCACGGAAGCCGAGGTCAGCATTACCGAACAGTTCGACATCACCGACTTAAATAAATACCTGAGCGAAAGAAACGCGGCAGAAGGCACCAACCTGAAGCTGTTCCACGCCATCTGCACGTCCGTGGCCCGCACCATCTACCACCGGCCGAAGATGAATATTTTTATTGCCGGCAAAGCCTTCTGGCAGCGCAGCGATATCACCCTGTCCTTCGTGGTCAAGCGCAAATTCGAAGACAACGCGGAAGAATCTTTAATGTTTATGAAGGTGACTCCGGACATGACCCTGGACAGCGTTTCCAAAATGATTCTGGGCGACGTGGACAAGGTGCGCCGGGAGGAATCCAACGACGTGGGCGACACCATGGATTTTGTGGGCAAGCTGCCCCGTTTTGTGCTGAACATCCTGTTCTGGGTAATTAAGCGCATGGAATATCACGGCTGCGTGCCGGAGTTCATTAAAAAGGGCGATCCCAACTACTCCACCGTGCTGCTGGCCAACCTGGGCCCCATCGGCGCCGGCGCGCCCTACCACCACCTGAGCGAGTACGGCACCTGCTCCATGATGATCACCATCGGCACCGCCCACACGGAATGGAAAACCCTGGACGACGGCAGCCGGCAGCAGCGGGACGTGGTGGACTGCACCTTTATTCTGGACGAGCGCATTGCGGACGGCTTCTATTTTGCCAAATCGCTGCGCATCACCAAGTTTTTGCTGGAACATCCGGAGTATCTGGCCCAGACCATCGAAACCCCGGTGCCCGTGGAGATGTAAAAAGTATTATGCGAATAAAAAAAACCGGGCGGTATACCTTGCTATACTGCCCGGTTTTCTATTTCCAGTCCGCGGATGCGCCTAAATTCCCGTTCGTTATTGGTGACCAGAGTCAGCCCTTCCGCTTCTGTGTGACCCGAAAAAATGCATTTTATCAAGTTTTTGCCTTTTGGGACCTGAAATCTTGCATTTATCGTATGGAATATTACCATTTCATTATCTTTTACGTATTTGGGACCAATTTTCTCGTGTTTTTCACCCCAAAAAAGTCCCAAACCCATCATCGTTGAACAAAGGGACCGCTTCGCAGGTCCCAAAGTCCGGAAAACACTCAAAAAGGCAATTCCGAGAGCGTTCAAAGTCCAAATATTGGTCCCAATGATGCAAAAATGCTCAAACAGGTAATTTTGCGGACTCACGATGCCTAAATTTTGGTCCCAAAATTGAAAATTTAAACAAATAGGTATTTTTCGAGAAAACCGGGCGGTATACCTTGCTATACTGCCCGGTTTTTTATTTTCAGTCTGAGGCTGCGGGTTAATTTTCTCTCGCGCCTGCGTGGCAATGCTGCGTTACCGCACGGTTCATCATTCGCAGGCTTCTTCGGCGCATTCACAGGCGGGTTCTTCCGCTTCGATGCATTCGCAGGCTTCTTCGGCCTCTGCGCAGCATTCCTCGGCACATTCCTCGGCGGGCGCTTCCTCTGCACTGCATTCGCAGGCGAGTTCGTCTTCCGCTTCGGCGGCCATCTTTTCTTTGGCCTTCTTTTCTTCTTTGGCTTTGGGGAAATCATCCGCAATCAGTACATACTGCTCAAACAGCCGGGTCAGCTCGGTCTCTGCCATGCTGCGGCTCTCTTCGGAGGCACATCTGTGGGCCTCGAAGGCAGCGCGGAGCTTCTCTTCGTAAACGGTCAGGGCCTCTTCCGGGCTTGCTTCTCCGTTGCCTACCGCCAGCTCGTACTCAATCATCAGCTGCTTTAAGTCTTCTTCATACTGACCGTAGCTCTGGTTGATGCTTTCGATCAGTCCGTCCACCTGCTCGCGGCAGGCCTTCTTAAAGCGCTCCTGCAGTTTCCGGCCTTCCTTGCCGCAGCCCTGCAGTGCTTCCTCCAGAGCGGTCTTGTTCGCCTTTGCGAGACTCTTTACCGCATCCAGGTCGTCTGCCTCGGCCTTGGCCTCGATCTCTTCCATCTGGAAATATGCCCGGCCCAGATCCTCCTGGGTCTTTTCGCTGACGCCGAAACGCTCGCTGAAGTTCTCGAAGATGCTCTTCTTTAAGAGTTTGCGGAATTTCTTTTCGGAAAGTGCCATGCGGTCGCTCTTTAATGCAATGCCCACTGCGGTGTCGGAGGGCTTGACCTTCTTGCCGCTTTCTTCCTCTTCCGGCGCAATCTGCGGCTTTTCTGCCATCAGGCGTTCCCGGTAAGACTGCAGCTTTGCCACTTCCTCTTCTTCCAGCACAGGCCACTGAGGATCCATGGCTTCCAGTTCGTTTAACACGATTCTGGAAATGACCAGACGCGCGTACCACTTGTGATCCGCCGGCACCACGTACCAGGGGGTGTTCTTGCGGGCGGTGCGGTTGATGCAGGTCTCGTACGCCTGCATGTATTCGTCCCAATACTGCCGCTCGTCGATGTCGCTGGAGGAGAACTTCCAGTTCTTCTTCTGAGTATCGATTCTGGAGATAAAGCGGCGGGCCTGTTCGTCCTTGCTCACGTTCAGGAAGATCTTGACCACGCGGATGCTGTTTTCCCACAGATATTTTTCAAAGTTGCGGATCTGTTCGTAGCGCTTGTCGATCATGGTGCTTAAATCGATGCGGTCCGCGTAACGGTTCTTTTCGTAAATTTTGTGAATCTTCTGCACCAGCACGTCTTCGTAGTAGCTGCGGTTGAAAATGCTGATGGTTCCCTTTTCCGGAATGGCCTTCCAGAAACGCCACAGATAATCGTGGCTGTTCTCTTCGCTGCTGGGCACCTTAAAGCTGTGCTCGGAAACGCCCTGAGGGCTGAGGCAGCTTAATACCGCACGCACGGCGCCGTCCTTGCCGGCAGCGTCCATGGCCTGGAATACAAAAATGATGCCCTCTTTTCTTTCCGCGAAGAGCTTCTGCTGGTATTCGTTGATTTTTTCCAGATTCTCGGTAAATTCCTCGATGGTCTCGTGACGCTCGTTAAATTCACCCTTATCGGCGCAGTCAAAATTCTTGATGGAAAACTTTCTGCTGCCGTCGTATTTATAGTTCTTCATTCCAATCCTCCTTGTTTTATTCATTATTCCTTTTTTCTTCCGGGAATATGCGGCGCTTATTAAAAACCTGTCCGGGATTACCCGGGCAGGTCTTCAATTTGCCGTTATTGATTAGTTTGCGTCTGCATCGAAAGGCATCAGAGCAACGGTTCTTGCTCTCTTCACTGCGGTAGTGATATGTCTCTGGTGCATGGTGCAGGTTCCGGTGATTCTTCTGGGAAGAATCTTACCTCTTTCGGAAACGTACTTCTTGAGTGTTTCCACATCTTTGTAGTCTACAACTGCTTCTTTATCTGCGCAGAACTGGCAAACCTTCTTTCTGCGAGCGTTGTTGTAGCTCTTCTTTCTCTGATTATCTCTTTCCATGATTCTCTCCTGTCCTATGGATGTCAGAACGGAATATCGTCGTCCGTAAGTTTGTTAAATCCCGACGGAGCCGCATCTGCAGATTCAAACGGATTGCTGTTGTCGAATCTGGTGGACTGGGAACTTGCGGAGTCGTTATTCTTTCCCAAAAATTCAACTCTGTCGGCATAGATTTCCGTTGTGTAAATCTTCTTGCCGTCTTTCTCGTAAGAGTCGGTATGAATTCGTCCGGTCACGCCAACCTGCTGGCCTTTTTTCACGTACTTCTCCACGTTTTCCGCTGTTTTTCCGAAGCAGACGATGTTGGGGAAATCCGCCCCCTGGTCCTGTCCGTTTCTGTCCTTGCCGCGGTCAATGGCGATGGAAAATCTGGCAACCGCAATCTGGCTGGATGCGCCGTAACGTACTTCTGGATCTCTTGTAAGTCTTCCGATTAAAGATACAGAATTCATAGTGTTACCTCTTTACTTTTCATCCTTGGAAACGATGATGTGTCTGAAATACGCATCAGCGATACGAAGTCTTCTATCCAGTTCCTTCGGAAGTTCCGGTTCTGCGGTAAACTGCATTACCACGTAATAACCTTCGGACTTCTTGTTGATCGGATAAGCAAGCTTTCTGAGTCCCCATACGTCTGTTTCAGATACTTCGCCGGCTTCTGCAATAATATTCTTAACGTTTTCGATTGCAGCTTCCTTCTTGTCGTCTTCCAGAGCAGGATCGATGATAAACATCAGCTCGTACTTATTCATTTCTTCACCTCCCTGTGGTCTAAATGGCCGGAATTCCCCCTTCCGGCAGAGAGCATTGTAAAATACGAATGCTCGATAATTATACCTATGAAAGCTTTTCATTGCAAGCTTTTTTTGGTATAATCTTGGTTGTTGTTTTTTAAATTGGAAGGTGACCCAAATGAAAATCGGATTTGATGCCGAAAAGTACCTGGAAGAGCAGTCCAAGTACATTTTAGAGAGAATCAACGGCCATTCCGGGGAAAGACTTTACCTGGAATTCGGCGGAAAACTGGTGCAGGACAAGCACGCGGCAAGAGTGCTGCCCGGCTTTGACGAAAACGCAAAAATCAAGCTTCTTGCCAAAATGAAGGACCACGCGGAAATTATCATCTGCATCTACGCAGGAGATATTATCGCCAACAAGACCCGCCAGGACTTCGGAATTACCTACGATCTGGAGGCCATGCGCCTGATCGATATGTTCCGCAGCTACGACCTGGCCATCAACAGTGTGGTCATTACCCGCTACGAAGACAATCCCGCGGTGAACAGCTTTATTACCAAGCTGGAACGCCGGGGAATCAAGACATACAAGCACTTCTATACCAAGGGCTACCCCACGGATGTGGAAACCATCGTGTCCGAGGAAGGCTACGGCGCCAACCCCTACATCGAAGTGACCAAGCCGCTGGTGGTGGTCAACGGCCCGGGCCCCGGCTCCGGCAAACTGGCAACCTGCCTGTCGCAGCTCTACCACGAATACCGTCAGGGCAGAACCGCCCGCTACGCCAAGTTCGAGACCTTCCCGGTGTGGAACCTGCCCTTGAAGCACCCCATCAACATTGCTTACGAAGCCGCTACCGCCGACCTGAAGGACGTGAACATGATCGACTACTTCCACCTGGAGAAGTACGGCGTGGCAGCGGTCAACTACAACCGGGACCTGGAGATGTTCCCGGTGGTGCGCCGCATCATCGAGAAAATTACCGGAGGTCCTTCCGAATACAACTCCCCCACGGATATGGGGGTCAATCGTCTGGGCTTCTGTATTACCGACGACGAGGTCTGCCAGGAAGCCAGCCGCCAGGAAATCGTCCGCCGTTATCTGATGACCTGCGTGGATTACAAGCGGGGCAGAGCCGACGAGGATTGCCTGCAGCGGGCCAAGCTGCTTATGGACGAAATGAGCCTGACCCCGGAATACCGGCACACCGTAAAGCCCGCCCGGGACTACCGGGAATTTAAAATCAGCCAGGACAAGAAGTACGAAAACTGCGTTATTATGGCCCTGGAGCTGCCCAACGGACGCATCGTAACCGGCCGGTCCAGCCACCGCATGGCTGCCG
>JAZUKP010000020.1:0-2378 GCA_045643345.1 Anaerovoracaceae bacterium
TCCCGTGCGATGCGGCTCGCGGAGGTGGTGTAAAAGCTGTTGCCGGAGAAAAACACGCGGGGTGCCGCCTCGCTCACGATGCTGCCGTCAAAGAAGAGGGCGCAGCGGTGGGCGTACTTCGCGCAGAACTCTACGTCGTGGCTCACCATCAGCACGGTGACGCCCCGGCGCAGCAGCACCTGCAAAATCTCCGCGAACTGCTGCTTGAATTCCGCGTCGAGCCCCTTGGTCGGCTCGTCCAGCAGCAATATATCCGGGTCGAGGAGCAGCACCTTCGCGAGCGCGGCGCGCTGCTGCTCACCGCCGGACAGATCGTAGGGATGCTTGTCCATCAGGTGTTCCAGGCTGTAGGGCAGCGTGGGCAGGATTTCCTTTGCGGATTCCAGCTCTTCCCGCACGGTGTTGCACAGGAACACGGTCTGCACGTCCTGGGGAAGCAGGGCCAGGCAGCCGTTGTACAGGCTTTGGTTTTTGTATTCCTTGATGTCTTTTTCAAAAATTTTCACACTGCCGTTGTAGGGCTTGTAAAGACCCGAAGCCACGGACAGGGTGGTGGTTTTGCCGGAGCCGTTGCCGCCCAGAATGCACAGGATTTCTCCTTCGTACACGTCCAGTCCGGTGCCCCGCAGAATGTCTCTTCCTTTTCGCTCGTAGCGGAACCAGATATCTTCCAGGGAAAGGGCTTTTCTGTCAGAATGTACATAGGCGGTGCGCTGGGGTGCCTGCACGCTGTTTCCGAAGTTTCTTTCGATCCAGCGGCGTCCTTCCAGCACGGTCAAGGGGCATTCATCCCCGGTTTCAAATTCGTTGTAAAGCTTGACGCTGGCGGGCATGGCCTCCAGAAGGTCCGGCCGGTTTTCCAGCTTCTCGCAGACTTCCTTGGGGCCGCCGTAGTGGAGAATACGGCCCTTTTCCATGACCATCAGCTTGTTGGCCATAGGTACCACTTCTTCCAGGCGATGCTCCACCAGAATCACTGTAAGGCCCATTTCCCGGTTCAGCTTCTGCACGGTGGCGAGGAAATCGGAAGCGGCGATGGGGTCCAGCTGGGAGGTGGGTTCGTCCAGAATCAGAATAATGGGCTGCATTACCATAATGGCTGCCAGGTTCAAAAGCTGCTTCTGACCGCCGGACAGCTCGTCCACGCTCTTTTCAAACCAGTCTTCGATGTCGAAATAACTGGCCATTTCGGATACTCTGCGGCGTATGGTGTCCTGGGGCACGCCCATATTTTCCAGACCGAAAGCCAGCTCATGCCAGACCTTGTCCGTTACCAGCTGCTGCTCGGGGCGCTGCATAACGTAGCCGATGCCCGAGGCCGCCACTCGGTCGTCCAGTTCGTCCAGGGGAATGCCGCCGAAAATAATGTTTCCGGATTTTTCTCCGGCAGGGGTCAGCTCCCGCTTGATCATTTTCAGCAGGGTGGACTTGCCGCAGCCGGTGGGGCCGCAAATAGCAACAAAGTCACCTTCGTTGACTCCGAAGCTGACATCGTGAAGCACCTGTTCTTTTCCCAGGGAATATTTAAAATTCAGATTTTGGACTGTAAGGATTTCCACCTTGTTTCCTCCTTTATCTGCAGGTAGTCGGGGAGCAGGGACAGCAGACCGAAGCTGATATAGGCAGCCGTGGTCATCCAGCCGTCCTTTGCGGGAACAATATAGGGGTACCATTCAAAATTCAGGAATCCCTTGATCATCGCCGTCAGGGTAAAAATGCACAAAGCTGCAGATACAGCCAGCAGGGCGGTATCCTGCTTCGTCCACTTGAAGATGGCAAAGCGGGATCTTTTTCCGGTGCCGTAGCCCCGGGCGGTCATGGAATCTGCGGTAATTACACCGTTTTCCAGTGCCCAGGTCACCATAACGGAGAAAATCCGCATGCCGCCTTTTACCTTGTCGATGGCGTTGTCTTCTTTGTAAAGGCCCATGGCTTTCTGTGCATTGTTGGTCTTGGTAATCTGTTTTTTGAACAGGGGAATATAGCGCAGGGTCATGGAGAGAATCAGGGCCAGCTTGGGGGACACGCTGCCGAATACGTAGAGCAGCTTGTCGCTGGTCATAATTGCGGTAAATGTGGTAAACCACAGCAGTACCGCAGCAATCATAATGCCGGAGGAAAGCCCGAAAAGGGCCGCCTCTTTGGTGACGGGGTTGTCGTTCATTACGAAGAGGACGGTGGCTCCGTTATGATTGAACAGAGGGTTGATCAAAAGGCCGATGAAGGGCACCGCAAACATCCAAAGGGCGCCCCGCAGACCCTTCCATCCGCTTCGCACGAATAAATAAAGCGCACCGGAAATGAGTGCCAGCCCCGTAAGAACGGGGTTCTGGCAGAACATTGCCGGTACTGTTACACACATGTAGTATAAAAATACT
>JAZUKP010000021.1:0-20255 GCA_045643345.1 Anaerovoracaceae bacterium
TCAATCAAACGGTTATTATAGAAACTGCACAGGCACACGGTTATCACTTTGACGATGTGATCGAATATGCGAACTACCTGTTCGTGGGAGAAGAACTGCTGGTTCCGAAGAAGTAAGATAATTAGAATTTGTTCTCGCAACTCACATTCAATATCTGCAGGCGTAAACTATGTGTATGTGCCGAAACGGTTCATTCCTTTTTTGCGGCAGATGCATATTCCTGACGCAGTTTCTCTGTAAATTTACTTTTATCACATGTGATTATTCTTTGCAATCCATATGCCGTCATTTTGTTTTACGGTAAAATCCAATCCGGGGAATGCCTTTTCCAGATTCATGTTGGAAATAAGATAATTCATCCGGCTGACGCTGCAGAGTTTAAAGGTTCCGTCAATATTGTATTTTTTCTGTTCAAAAAGAAAAACGGGATTTGATGTGTTGTCGATGGCGATCCTTCTGAGGTATGTCTCCTGTTCGGAATAATCGGAGATTCGTCCTTTTTGATTTACGGCAGGGGTTGACATGAATGCAAAATCGGTGTGTACATTGTCTAAATACCGCTCTGCAAAATGTCCGATAAATCCCACCGATTCCGCATTAAGGTCTCCGCCGGTGCACTTTACCGGGATGTTAAGCGAATAAAGAAGGTAAATTGCGGGAAGACTGTTTGTGACTACGGAAATCCCTTTTTTTGTTTTCAGATAATCTATTATGCACAGGACCGTAGTTGAGGTATCCAGATAGATTATGGATCCGTCGGGAATCAGGTCCGAAGCGGCTTTTGCAATATTTCTCTTTTCCTGCCGCATATTTTTGAACCGGTATGCAAAGGTTTTGGGAAGGCCGTTTCCTGCCATGATTGCGCCGCCGTGATTTCTTACGACGATTCCCTCCCGCTCAAGGGAAGAAAGGTCTCTTCTTACCGTGGGTGCAGAGATATGCAGCATGTCTCCCAGCTGTGTCACGCTCAGGTAACCGTATTCATTCAGAAGATTAATTATTTTGTTCAGTCTGTCGTTATCCATAGAATCCCCCTTAAACAGCTTCTGTTATCAAAAAGTATATCTTAATATATGATTGAATTCAATCATCCTACGGGTATAAAATGATTGATTTGTGAGCGTTATTCAATAGTTGTACCAAATATTGACTGTTTTTTTTACATATCCTATTATTTAATTATCTATAGTGTTTTTCTGACACGAAATATCAACTAGGGTAAATGCATATCAATATGAATGCGCAAAAAATGAAAGGAAACAGTATGAAGAAAGTATTAGCAATTGCTCTTGCTCTTGTTATGGTACTTACCATGGCAGGCTGCGGCAAGAAGAACGATGAACCGAAAGTCATCAAAATCGGCTATGTTGAAAACCTCACGGGTAAGTCTTCCAACTCCGGTTCTCTTTGTAAGAGAGGTATTGATCTTGCTCATGAACTCAATCACACAGTTACCATCAATGGTGTAGAGTACGAAGTGGAACTCGACGTTGTAGACTGCAAGTCCGACAAGGTGGAAGCCGCTACATGCGCTACCCGTGTAATCGAACAGGATAAGGTTGTTGCAGTTCTCGGACCGTCCAACTCCGGAACAAACATGGCTATGTCCGAAATCGTAGAAAATGCAAAGGTTCCCGCAATCTGCGGAACAGCAACCAACCCGCTGGTAACACAGGGTTATAACTACTATTTCACTGCTTGCTTTACAAACAATTTCCATGCAACAGCTATGGCAAAGTTTGCTTATGATGCAGGCTACAGAAAGATTGCAGTAGTGAAGGAAATCGATACCGATGCTGCAGTTGACTGCGCAAACCGTTTTGAAGAAATCTTCAAGCAGCTCACCGGAGATCCGGACTGCATCGTAGGAGAAATCGGATACAACGTAGCAGACCAGGATTACAACGCACAGCTTGTAGCCCTCAAGCAGCTTGAATTTGACGCTATCTTTGCTCCGAACACAGCTGCAAACCTGGCTCTTATGATGAAGCAGGCTGACGATATGGGTCTGGAAACAAACTGGATGGGAATCGACTCCTGCGAAGTTGCAGCATTCCTCGAAATCGGCGGAACATCCCTCATCAACAAGATTTACTTCAGCTCCTTCTTCGACAGCGGTGTTGCTCAGACAGCAGAAACACAGAAGCTCTTTGATGAATATGCAAAGCGCTATGATGATACAATTGCTGCTCACACTGCAATGAGCTACGATGCATACAACCTCCTGATTGCCGGTATTGAAAAGGCTCAGTCCCTTGACGGCGATGCCATTGTTGCTGCAATGGAAGCAATTGAAAACTTTGAAGGTGCTTCCGGATACCTCAGCTTCAATGAAAACCATAACGTTGAGAACCAGGCAGTTATCAAGACAGTCGACGAGAATCTTGCATTCACCTATGTAAAGACAGTTACTGCAAAATAGACGACCGTTTTATTAGGACGCAATATCCGCATTGCAGATATTGCGTCAGTTTATATTAAAGAGGTAATAAAGTGCAGTATATCCTTGAAGAAACGGGAAAATTCGATCCCGAGCTTTACGATTTAATCAAACGTGAAGAAGAAAGACAGGAATATACTCTTGAGCTGATCGCTTCTGAGAGTATACAGTCCCCGCAGCTTCTTGAAATCAACGGCTGCGCATTTAACAACAAAACTGCTGTGGGAAAACCGGGAGATATGCATCTTCTCGGGTCACAGTTTGCCGATGAATTGATCGCTCTTGCGGCAAAAAGAGCCTGCGAGCTGTATGGTGCAGACCATGCGAACGTTCAGGTGTATTCCGGGTCAACGGCGAATTATGCGGTCTATGCAGCATGCCTGAAACTGGGAGATACGGTTCTTGCCATGAGCCCCAATCAGGGCGGTCATGCCACCCACGGATCCAGTGCCAATATTGTATCCGAAATGTATCATTTTGTTCATTATGGTGTGGATCCGGATACCCAGCTCATTGACTACGATAAACTGGAAAAAATGGCTGAAGAGGTAAGACCCCGTCTGATCGTTGCCGGCGGAAGTACTTATTCGCAGCTGATCGATTATGAAAGAATAGGAAACATCGCACGAAAAGTCGGTGCATATTTCCTTGTAGATATGGCACATTATACCGGACTTGTTGCTTCGGGCGTAATTCCCAGTCCGGTACCGTATGCGGATTTTGTAACAGGATCGACAACCAAGACCATTTGCGGTCCGAGAAGCGGATTTATTCTTTGCAAACAGAAGTTTGCGGATATGGTGGATACGGGTGCATATCCGAGAGTTGTTGCATCTCTGCATCTGCAGACCATTGCTGCAATGGCTCATGCGTTTGAATATGCAAAGACGGATGTGTTTAAATCGCTGATGGCCTTTGTCGTCAGAAATGCGGACGCTCTGGCACAGGCGCTTCAGTCCCACGGAATCCGTGTGGTATCCGGAGGCACAAAAAATCATCTTCTGGTTGCAGATATGCGCGGAAGTGGGGTAAACGGCAAGGAGTTTGCCAAGATTCTGGAAAAGATCAAGCTCAGTGTCAATGCCGTAGACATTCCGTATGATGATTCTCCGGTAAGAAACGGTGTCCGCATGGGATGCACGGTTCTTTCTCAAAGAGGAATGGGTCCGGAAGAAATGGCAGAAATTGCCGAAATGATCAGTGACGTATATCACAATCCGTATGACGAAGCGGTGCTTTCCGCAACTGCGAAAAAGGTAAGAGCTCTTTGCGAGAGATTCCCGCTTTACGGAAAATATGAAGAATTAAGCAAAGAAAAGGAGGGCTGCAAGTGACATCGGATGTATTGATTCAGCAGATATGCAACGGGCTTGTACTCGGATGCATCTATGCGCTGGTATCCATAGGCTATACCATAACTTATGGAATCATTAGACTTATCAATTTTGCCCATAACAGCATATTCATGCTAAGTATGTATATCTCACTTGTTTGCATGTCCATGCTTTTCATCCCGTGGTGGGCGGCTTTTATCATTGTAATTATTCTGACTGCGGTCAGCGGTGTTCTTACGGAAAAGCTCGCATACCGCAGACTGAGAAATATCGGAGCGCCGACATCGACGATCAAGATTGCGGCACTGGGTGTGTCTTATCTGATAGATAACCTGGTGATTGTTATTTTCTCCGGAAGACCCAAGCAGTTCCCCGATGTTCCGCTTATGACCAAGGTCTTTCAGATCGGTCCTGTACGGCTTCAGCGCACGGCCATCATCGTTCCGGCTATGGTTCTGATTCTTCTGATCGGGCTGATGTACATACTCAACAAGACAAAGCCGGGCCTTGCAATGAGAGCGGTATCAAGGGATATGGAAGCGGCCAGGCTCATGGGAATCGACGTGGATAAAACCATCGCATACTCATTTGCCATTGGTGCCGGTCTTGCGGCGGTAGGCGCAATATTCTGGGGACTTCGTTATCCGTCCATTACGCCTTACGTGGGGTCCATGCCGGGAATGAAATCCTTTATTGCGGCTGTTATCGGCGGAATCGGAAATATTGACGGCGCAGTAATCGGCGGAATGCTCATCGGAATGATCGAAGTTCTGGTTGTTGCATTCTTCCCCCAGCTTTCCAGCTACAGAGACGTTTTCTCCTTCTGTCTGCTGCTGATCGTACTTCTTGTGAAACCGACCGGAATCATCGGCGAAAAGGTCGGAGATAAGGTTTAAGGAGGTATTAAGATGGAACTTAAGAAGAATCTCCTTAATCAGAAGGACGTAAAAAAGAGAAATGCTGCTCTTACCATCGTATTTCTTGCGATTATGATGTTTCTTGTTTCCAATTTGAAAAGTTGGTTCGGAAGCTATTGGGTAAGAGTATTCAATACCTGCTGCATCTATGCAATGGTTACGATGTCCATGAACCTTGTAAACGGATGCACCGGAATATTTACCATGGGAAGCCCCGGATTCATGTGTATCGGTGCGTATACAACCGCCATCCTTACACTTACACCGGAGATCAAAGATGCAGTATACTACCTTTCGCCTATGGCTCCGTGGATCAGAAATCTCCACACCAATTTCGTTACCGCGCTTTTGATCGGCGGTATACTCGCCGCTTTCATGGCGTTTCTTGTCGGGTTCCCGGTACTGCGGCTTTCCGGTGACTATCTTTCCATTGCCACAATGGCATTTTCGGAAATCGCAAGAGTTATCATGCTCAATGCACAGAGCATTACAAACGGCCCGATAGGAATTACAAGAATTAAAAACAGGGTAACCGTTTACGTCGCATTCTTTGCAATGGCTGCGGTGTACGTGTTCCTGCGGCTTCTGATGAAATCCACATACGGACGCTCCCTGAAGGCGGTAAGAGACGACCCCACAGCGGCAGAAGCTATAGGAATCCCGCTTTTCAAGACAAAAATGATGTCCTTTGTAATTTCGGGATTTATCGCGGGAATTGCCGGCGGATTGCTGGCATCGCTTGTCGGAACAATTGATGCAAATCAGTTCGTATACTCCTACGTAAACCAGTTCCTTCTCATGATGATCCTCGGCGGCAACGGTTCCATGACAGGATCCATACTCGGGTCATTTGTCATTACCATTGCACTGGAAGTCTTCAGATTTATGGATGAGCCCATTGATTTCGGATTCTGGAAGTATCCGGGAATCGGCGGAATGAGAATGGTTCTGTTCTCTGTTTCTCTGATGCTCATCGTACTGTTCTGGGATAAGGGTATTATGGGATCCGATGAGTTCTCCTGGGATCGGTTCCTGGGCAGATTCAAAGGTATTGGCACTTTCTTCAGAAAACTGTTCAAAAAGGAGGTAAAGCAGAATGGCAATTCTGGAAACTAAACACGCAACGATGCGTTTTGGCGGATTGACGGCTGTGGATGACCTCAATCTTGTGGTTGATGAAGGCGAAATCGTAGCACTGATAGGACCGAACGGAGCAGGAAAGACCACGTGCTTTAATATGGTTACGGGGATATATACACCGACCGAAGGGGAGATTTATTTCTGCGGGAAAAAGATCAACGGGAAAAGGCCCGATCAGGTTGCCAAGATGGGTATTTCAAGAACATTCCAGAATATTCGTCTTTTCAAGACAATGACGGTATATGAAAATGTTCTTGCCGCAACCCATATGCAGGTTAAGGCGGATTTGTTCAGCAGCGTGCTGCATCTTCCTCATGCGAACAAAGAAAGAAAAAAGATGGAAGAAAGAGCAAATGAAATGCTCGAAGCAGTAGGCCTGACCGAATACAAAGACTGGAAGGCCACCAGTCTTCCGTACGGACTTCAGAGAAGACTGGAAATCGCCAGAGCTCTTGTGGTGAATCCAAAGCTTCTGCTTCTGGATGAACCGGCTGCGGGAATGAACCCGATTGAAAGCGATGAGCTTGCCGATTTTATCTTTGAAATCCGGGATAAGTTCCATGTTACCGTTTTCCTGATAGAGCATCACATGAAACTTGTTATGAAAATTTCCGACAGAATATACGTAGAACAATACGGCAAAACCATTGCTGTCGGTACACCATCCGAAATCCAGCAGAACCCTCTGGTAATTCAGGCGTATCTGGGAGAGGAGGAAGAAGATGCTGCAAATTAATCAGCTGTGCGTAAGCTACGGAGGCATCAAAGCCCTTAAGTCCGTAAGTATTCAAGTCCCGGACAAAAAAATCGTCACCCTGATCGGCGCAAACGGAGCCGGAAAATCAACGACGCTTCGCGCCGTAAGCAAACTGATCGGCCATGACAGCGGAACGATCTTTTACAACGGAGAGGATATTACGGGAATCAGCGCCAAGGAAACCGTTGAGCGAGGCATTATTATGGTTCCGGAAGGCAGACACGTATTTCCGGATATGACGGTACTTGAAAATTTGAAACTCGGAGCTTATCTCAGAAAAGACAATGACGTAAACCGGGATATCGATTATATGTACGAGCTTTTTCCGGTTCTGAAGGAAAGAGCAAAGCAGCTTGCGGGAACTCTTTCCGGAGGCGAGCAGCAAATGCTTGCGGTCAGCCGGGCGCTCATGTCAAAGCCCAAGCTGCTCATGATGGATGAACCGTCTTTGGGTCTCGCGCCCATGCTGGTAAAGGATATCTTTTCCATCATCGAAAGAGTCAATAAAGAAGACGGCCTGCCCATTCTGCTGATAGAGCAGAATGCAAACTTTGCCCTGAAAGTTGCAGATTACGGTTATGTTTTGGAAACAGGTACCATACAGCTGGAAGGAAGCGGAAGTGAGCTTCTGAAAAACGACAGAGTAAAGGCTTTGTATCTGGGAACAGGAGACTGATGCAGTTTTTTGCGCAGAGGTGCAAAACAATGGAATCTGCGTCTGCAAGACAAATCTATGTTTCAAACAGGAGACAGTTCACAGGGTGAGCTGTCTCTTTTCAAATAGAAAACGGCTTCGGGATTTGATAGAATAGAACGGTAAATTTGTACGGTAGGTGTAAAAGAAAACAGAATGAACGCAATTATTTTTGATTTGGACGGCACGCTGTGGGACGCTACAGACTGTGCCTGCACCGTTTTGAATCAGGTGGCAGCCCGTTACGATCAGAACCTTCGGGAAATCACAAAAGAACAGATCGATCCCCTGATGGGAAAACCCATGGACGAATTCGGACGGATTTTGTTTCCCGGTTTTCCGGAGGCGATGCAGCAGCGCATCGTGGATGAGTTCGGCCGGGAAGAGGCGGACTATCTGAAAGAACACGGCGCCGTTTTGTACGACGGGCTGGAAGAGACGCTGAAAAAGCTGCGGGGGAATTACCGGATGTTCATTGTGAGCAATTGCCAGGACGGCTATATTCAGGCCTTTCTGCAGGCGCACAAGTTGGAAGCGTATTTTGAGGATATCGAGATGTTCGGCCGGACGGGTCTGCCGAAAAGCGGCAGCATCCGGGTTTTGATGGAGCGAAACCACATTCAAAACGCCGTTTACGTGGGGGATACGGCAGGGGACGAAGAAGCTTCCCGGGCGGCCGGCATTCCTTTTATCTATGCTGCCTACGGTCTGGGACAGGCCGCCGCGCCGGACGGAGTGATCGCAAAGATCGCAGACCTGCCGGAAGTGCTGGCGCACTGGCAGGATCAGGCATAGCATGCGCATGTGGTAAGGAGATAATGAAGAATGCGGCGTCTTCGGACGCCGCATTGCTTTACTCGGTAATGGTTTTATAAATCAGCCGGGCCAGGGCCGCGTGGGCTTCCGGCATTAAGTGCAGGGAGTCGATTTTCGAAGACTCTGCCGCTTCTGCCGCATCGGCAAACAGGCAGCCGCGTGCTTCCGCTTCCTTCCGGTATTCTTCGGCAAACTGTGCGGAGCGCGTAATGGCAGAGGCATCGAAGGCGTCATTGAAAACGGAATTGCAGATATCCGGACCGATTTTCGGAGGGGAAACCAGGAGAATCTTCGGAACGAGGCACGGTTTTTTTGTACAGAAATCTACGGCAAGGTCTGCGAGTTTTCCGACGCCTGCGGCAATTTCCCGGGCAGACGCCCCGAATTCGATCTTCAGGTCGTTGGTGCCCAGCATGATCGCCAGAATGTCTACCGGGTGATGGGTGTAGATGGCGGTGGTCAGAAAATCCATGCCCCAGGTCCAGGGTTCGTTTGGCGCGCGGAATGCGGCGGTGCGGCCGTTGCAGCCTTCTTCGATAACTTCGTAATCATCTCCCAGAAGCTGCTGCAGTACGCCGGTCCAGCGTACGTTTTTCGGGTAGCGGGACGCATCCAGCGGGTTAAAACCGTAAGTATTGGAATCTCCGTAACAAAGAATGGTTTTGCTCATAATTTCTCCTTTTTCTTTAAAAATAGAAACAGTATAATCATTATAACGAATGGAGGTGCACAATGGAAGTACAGGAAGTTTTTCAGAAGAGAAGAAGTGTACGCAAATTTACCGAAGAGAAGGTTTCGGAGGAACATATCAATGCGCTGATGCACGCCGCCATGAGCGGTCCCAGTGCGGTGAACGTTAAGCCATGGAAGTTCTGCGTGGTGGAAAGCCCGGAGCTTCTGGAAAAACTGCGGGGTACCACCAAGTTTTCGAAGATGCAGGCGCCGCTGGCCATCGTGGTTTGCGGCTATCATAAGCCTCTGATCCCGGAGGCCCTAAACGGTTTTTGGGTGCAGGACTGCAGCGCCGCCACGGAAAATATTCTGCTCTGCGCCGCGGATTTGGGGCTGGGCGCGGTATGGTGCGGCATCTATCCCACGGAAGCCGCGGTGGAAAAGGTGAAGACAGATTTAAATCTGGGCAAGCGGGAGACCCCGTTAAACATCATCTGGGTGGGTCACCCGGCGGAGGAACCCCAGGCCCGGGACCAGTACGAGGAAGCCAACGTAATCCGGATGTAACGCCGGAACGGAATCAGCAAGATGCGGCACATAGCTGCGGAGGAAATATATGCCGAATGAAACGGAAGTAAAGAAAAATTTACAGAAAAATCTGGACGCGATGAACGCGGAAGACGTTCAGGATTTGCGAAAGTCGTTAAGTGCGCAGGATAAGGAGAATTTTGATAATTACCTGAACGCACTGAACGCGCTGAACGCATTGACCGATAAATTCTATCAGACGGATTACCGCCACAGGAATCTGGATCAGGCTTCTTACCGGGATCTGATGGATAAATACAAAAAGTCCATAGAAGCCGGACGCAAATTCCTAAGCGGACAGGTGCCCCAGGCCATGCAGGACACGGTGCAGGTGGTTCAGAATCTGCTTTCGCAGGATTACGGAGAATTATCCGGCTTGGCCGTTTCGGATCAGGTCATTTCTCTGCCTATGGCCATCGACCGGGCCAGGGGCCTGAATGTAGACGCCTCGAAAAAGGATATCAAGATGGTGGGCGGCGCCGTAAGTTCGCGTATGAAGGTGTCGGTGATCAACGAGCGAGGTCAGCGTACCGACGGATATTTTACCTCCCACAAGAATCTGGATTCGCTGGAGGACCTGCGCGCGGCATTTTTGAGTGCGGCAGATGCGATGGATAAGATCCGGGCAGATTTAAAATCGGTACGTGCCAAATCCGAAGACGTGCTTTCCATCGATGAGAGTTATCTGAAAATGGCTGCCGATACGCTGCGCGAATATACCGGCACCAAAAAACTGGAGCGTTTGATGAAGCCGACGAAGCTGGATCTGTCGGATACCGCGGCTTCGGTGCAGAATTACTGCAGCGATTACCGAAAGAATCATAAGCGGAATCCGAGTTTTTTGGAAGTATGTCATAAGCTGGGGACTACCCAGGACTTATGGTACTTTCTTGGGATCGATGAGATAACCGCGGATGCGCTGGGCGAAAAGCTGAACAACAGCAAATCCAGGAAAAAGAATGCAAAGGAGCTGGGTCTGGACGTTACGCCGTTCGAGGTTGTTGCAAAGCTGAGCCGCACACTGGACGGAATTCGGATCCAGGATAGTATCTGCTCCAAGAAATTAAATATAAAAACAGGAAACAATCTTTCCCGGCGGAACTGCGCTTTTACCACACTGGCAGGACTTGCGGGCGTTTCGCATCTCGTTGCGGATGCACATCCCATGACGATTTATCAGGACGGAAAGCCGTTGGAGGGTGTGTTCATGGAAAATGCCCGGGGGATAACCACCGGAGAGATTAATACTTCTCATCCCGTAGGAAGGGTGGGAATCGAGGAATACATGCTGCCGTCGGGGAAAAAGGCGATTGCCGCGGTACAGCTTCTGGATTATCTGGGTTTGAACGCAGACCGTCATTCCGGCAATATCAGCTATATTTTCAATGAAAAAGGGCAGCTGACCGGCCTGCAGTGCTTTGATAACGATTCCAGCTTCGGAGAACGGATTCCCGGTGACGATCAGAAGATTCACGTTCTGACCGCATTGGACAACATCCGGGTGATTCCGAAGGACATGGCGGAGCATCTTGGGGCAATGACGCCGGAAATGCTGCAGAGCGCGTTTCAGCAGGATCTTACAAAAGAAGAAATCGACGCTCTGTGCAAGCGTCTGGAGAAGGTAAAAGAGCGTCTGGGAAATAGAATCCGGATTGTGGAAGATTCGGAATGGGCCGGAATCTCCATGAAAGAACTGGCGCAGCTGGATATGCAGAAGGAGATGCTTTATGACCCGCTGGCAGAAAAAAGTATGTCGGAGGTTCAGCTTGCCAGTAAAAATATAGCCGCCATTCTGGCGGAGACGGGAAATGGTGCCTTCTGCAGCAATCTTTTTGAAACCGCGTTGATCATTCCCACCAAAACCCGGGCTGCAAAGAGAGAACTGCTGCAGAAAACAAGGAACGAGGCTCCCAGAAGCAATATAAGCGGAGAGGATGCCTCGCAGTATGAATATCTTCGGGATCAGTATATCGATCTGCGCGCTGCAGAGGATGAGATCCTGACGGAGATTCAGCAGCTGACGGAGGTAGAGGAGCAATTTGCCCCGGCACAGCAGATGCGCTCGGTTGCCGGGATACACCCGGAAAACAACACCGCGCTGGCGGCGGAATGGGCGAAAAGTTTAAGAAAGCCGGTCAGGGAGCAAAAGTTCCAGGCGGCGAACCACGGTCTTGTCGATGAACTGGAAAAATTTCTGGTCGACAGCAGAACGCTTCCGAACGATGAAAAATCCTTTAAGAAATACGCAAAAAAACTGACGGGCCTGATGAACAAGGCTAAGGAATACATGAGTTTGCGTATGGAGCCGAAAAAGCCCGGCCGTGATCCGGAAAAGGATAAACGGGACGCCAGGAAGGCCGCGGAAGATCTTCTGAAACAGATGCCGTCGATGACGCCCAAGCAGCTGAAGAAGATCAAGGATCCGGTGGTCAGAACCCTGGGCGAGATGACGCTGCACCTGAAGCAGCAGGCTTCGCTGATTTCCGCTGCCATAAAAGCGGATAAGGAAAGAATGGTGCTGCAGACGATGGATCTTTCCGCAAATCTTGCCCGGAGCATCGACCGCATGGAGGAGAGAGTCAATAAGTTCTGCACCTACGATGCCGCGGCGAAAAAATACGTACCGAAGGAAAACGTGCCGGAATATGTGGTGGAATACGGTCTGAAAGCGCGGGAGAGTCTGGCAGACCTGATTGACCTCGCGCAGCAGGATATGACCATGATGGATCCGACGGAAAAAGAGGCGTTTTACGAATCGGTCAGTCAGTCGGTTGCCGGCATTCTGATGTTTGAGCAGGCGGAATCCAATCTGGAAAAGCATTTGGATCCGGATCCGATGGCAGAGCAAAGCAAAACACCGGAAGACCGGCGAATGGTTACGAATTTCCTGGCGAACAATAACAGCCTGCGGAAAATACTGGGCATAGAAAGTGAGAAATTAAGACCGGAGCAGCTGGCGGCATTTTGCGCAGATCCCAACGCCACGAAGGAACTTTGTGTCCGGATGAATAAGCTGGCCGCCGCAGAAAAGAAGCGCAGCGACATCGTAAGACGAAAAACGGATGTCAAAAATAAGATGGACGAGATAACCGTCAAGGAAAAAGCGGAGCGCGAAAGAAAAAAGCAGGAGCAGCGGGAAAGAAACAACAGGATAAAGAACCGAATGAATGAAATTATGAATGGGAATGACGACGGTCCGCAGGATGGAACGGATGCGGCGCAGAACGGTAAAAAGTCCGAAACGCCTGTAATGATGCATTAGCAGGTCCTGACCGCTGCGGTCTGCAGGAATCATCAACCTCAGGCCCGGGACCAGTATGACGAGAGCTGCATTGTGCGGATGTAAATTAGAAAGGATAGGGTTTACGGATATGCAGGATAAGGGAATTGAAAAGAAAAAATGGGGCAGGCTTGCCGCCGCAATTCTTGTATTGGGGCTGATATTTTTGATTGTCTGCTGTATTGTTCAGAAGATCTATATTTTCTCTTTTGGTTTAAATCCGCAGGACGAAGATATTCTCGAAAAAATCGACGGTTATTATGTGAAGGTTCATACCGCCGGTGTATGCGGTCTTAAAGCTGCAGACGGAACAGACAATATGGTTTCCGGATACATAGATGACATTACAGAATACGATTGGAAACACGAAGAGCTGCAGAAGATAGAGCCTTATCGGAGAACGCTCTGCTTCTCGAAACTGACGGAAGCGGAAAGCTATGAGCTGACGGATGAATCCGGAACCGTACGTTACGGTTTTATGTATGTTCTGCGCGGTCCCAAAGGGAATATTCACTATTACTACCGAAGAGCTTTTTTATTAGACTCACTATCGCCCGATGTTTTGATACAGGAGAACATTCGGTTTTCTTACAGCGGAACGGAGTATGCGCTGCGAAATTACTACGGTTTCAGCTCTGACACAGATTTTACCACCAATGAGAATCTTCTTTTGATCCAAGGCCTGCCCTGCTATTTTACAAGGTGGCAACCGGATCTGGATTACAAAAAAGCAGCTGCAAACACAGGATGCATCCGTAGGACTTTAGTCGGGATGTGAAAAATATATTATAATGATGTTGACAATTGATGCATAATATATTTATATAAATATAAGCTTATATAATTATAAAAGCTTGCTAGTTATTCGTTTTATGGTGTGAGAAAATTCTCGACTATGCAGTTTTAGGATTTGTATGTTTTTGCGTTAGAAAGAAAAGAGATATTCAGTGAGAAAAATTATTCATAAGTTTGTTTGTCTTGTGTGTGCAATAGTGTTTGTTTTTTCTTTTGTAACATCAAGTTTTGCTGATGCATCAGGTCAAAACAAAAGATTGAACTTGTATGAGAACAATGGGAGCATAGCGACCAATGAAGACATAAGTCGTATAGTGATTTATAAACATGCAAAAGAAATTGCAGCGACTAAGGGCATTGAAATTTTAGATGAAAAAGTCGTTTTTTCAGATGCTGACAATAAAAATTATCAGATAGCACAAACAGATCAAATTGTTAGCAGCAAAGATAATATAATGATATCAGTTCCAAAGTCGGCGTATTCTTTAGTTGAAAGTGGTGCGAGTATTAAAACCCTTTCTGCTAATGGGGAAGTGTGGTTTTCTTTTAAGACACCATCAGCTGGTGCATATAATATATATACGACTGGTTCTGTAAATACATATGGCACGCTTTATAAAAAAGGGACATTTGGGTTGTCTGAAGTTAAAAAAAGCGGAACGGGAGGTTCTGGTAATAATTTTAAAATGAAATGTGATCTCGACTGCAATACGATGTATTATATTAAAGTGACAGGTGGGACAACTTCATCAAAAGGAAATTTTACTATATACTTAAAAGGAAATATGGATTCTAAATCATCGAATAATGGTGGAATTTGGAATTGGACTTCTTTAAATAAGGACCCAGATGGTGCTTATTACAATATTGATCAAATAACTTTTTTAACAGCAGATCAAGCAACGGGATATCTTAATCTGGTTAAAGATGATAAATACAAAAAGGTTAGAGATAATATAATTAAACTGTCCGCAACCAAGGCAGTAGAATATGTTATGGGTTGTTATGATGTAAGTGAAAAAACGGCGAAGTGGATTCTTGATGCATTGGGGTTTGGTTCGGTGTTTTGTCCTGACATACCGACTTTAACATCGATGGAAATAAATTCTATAAAAAAAGTAACAGACTATGATAGTACAACAGGTCGATGCAAAAAAGGAATGGCTATATATAGCGTGACGGTTTATACTTCCAATTCTTCCGGCGCAATGATTCCTGTCATGATTAACACTTATGAAAAGTGGTCTGGAAGTAAGATATATGGTGAAAAGTACTATTGGGGAACATTTAAAACGCCGACGAATCCTAAACCTCTTTGGAGATAAATATGAAAGTAGTAAAAATAATTATAAAAGAACTCGTTTACGGTGCATCACTGATATTGCTTGTATGTTTTGTTTTTCCGAGAATTTGGGATGTCGACCCATTTACCGAAAAAATGGTTTGCGGGGTGATAGTGTTGGAAACGATGGTTCATATTATCAAAGAGCTTATCCAGGCTTATGGCAAAGGTGAAAAAAGTAATTGAGATATCCTCAATGAAGGAGAAAAGAATTGTCCGGGATAGCAGGCTTTCTGCGGAAAGCCTGCTTTTTTTCTGCTAATTAAACGCCTTTTTTACACCTCGTATTTATTTTCTTTGATAATATCCATTACTTTTTCCCGCACGGACGGGGGACTGATTACCTCCACGCTGTCCAGATACTGCAGCGCCCAGTAGGTCAGGCCCAGGGGCGGGGCGTTGAAAAAGGCCTCGAAGCTGCCGTCCGGGTTGGGCTGGATAATAACTTCTTCTTTGCCGAAGCGCTCGATTACGTAGCGCAGGGCGGCCTTGTCGCAGTGCAGGTGGGCGCTTTCCGGCTTTCCGGAGAAGGCGTAGACCACCTTTTTTACGCTGTCCAGATTGGCGTCTTTCTTTGAAATATCAATCTTTTCATCCAGAATCTTTAAATCCTTCATCATGTCGATGCGGTAGTAGCCGATATCCGGGTGACGGTCCGTAATGGCCACCAGATAATACATACCGCTGTCGCAGAGCATCATGTAGGGATTGGCCAGATAGGCCTCGCTGCGGCGGGGCTTTAAAGTTTTGTCGTAATCGTAGTCCAGGTAGGTGAAGGACACCTTATGTTTGCTGCCGATGGCTTCGTCCAGCATTTCGATGTTTAAAGACACCTGGGGGTTGGAGCTTTTTTTATTGGCGGTAACGATATTGGTGTAGCTGTAGCGCTTTCGGTCGTGGCAGGATACCAGGCCCCGCAGCTTTTCCAGCAGCTCTTCGGTCTGCTTTTTGGAGATGTATTCGCAGGAAAATACCGCATCGATTAAAATGCGCACCTCTGCCGCGGTAAAGCTGCGTTCGTCCAGATAATAGCCTACGCCGTTATCTTCAAAGCAGGACAGCGATACGCCGAACTCCGTCAGGGCCTGAATGGCACTGTAAACGGTGCGGCGGTCTACGGTTTTGTCGTAGAGCAGCTGCATTTTGGAAATAATGTCTTTGGTGGAAAGAATGTGGTCCGCGTCCGAATATTCCTCCAGAATGTGCAGGATGCAGAGCATGTTGGCCCGGTCTGTCATAAAAACCTCTTTCTGTATACTGCGGGGCTGCCGCTGGGGCAGCCCCGGGATTTGCCGTGCAGGCGGTTTTTAATTGTCGGCTCTGGAATAGCCGTTCTTCATTTCCTTGCTGGCGGCCAGCAAAATGTTGTTCAAGGCCTTGGTGGTCTCTTCCTTTGCCATTTTGCAAAGATCTTCGTTGGCCTTGGCGGTCTGGGTAAAGTCTTTTTTCTCGGTCATCAACTTGTCATACTTGTTTACGATGGCCCGGCCTCTGGAGAACACGGCGGACTGGTAGCGCTCCACCAACTGGATGCACTGCCCGTAATGGGCGTCTGCCAGGGCGTTGATCAGCCGGTTGGACCAGTAGAAATTCTCCGTGGAGCAGTCCAGGGTCACGCTGCTGATGTATTTGGGCATGGACTCCACCGCGGTGTAAATCGGCAGGCAGGAGTTGAAGGCATTGGAGCCGAAGCAGATCCATTCGATGCCCTTTAAGGCATCCGGCATCCATCCGCGGATCTGCAGAATGGCCATGACGCCGGTGCGGGAAATGCCGATGGGGCGGTAAATTCCTTTTTTGGGGCTGTCCGCCTTGGCGTAGGGGTTGTACTCGGTGCCCTGGAAATAGGAGGACAGAATGTACTTGACTTCCTCCGGGCTGATTTTGTGTTCCGGCTTTAAGGACCAGGGAATGTCATCGCTTTCCGGGGTGAAGTCTGCGTCCGGACCGTCCCACTTGTAGGTTCTGGGGTTAAAATACCGTCCCATGAACCAGGCGCGGGGGTTGTTGTATACGTGGTCGGAATCGTCGTGGGAACCGAAGACGATGCGGGGATTGATCACGTCGCCGCAGCCCTCGTAAAGGTGATTGTCTTTGATAAAGTCCTTCAGGTCGGCGGAGCACATATACTTTTTCTGCTTGCCCAGAGCGTCGGCCAGATCCAGCTTGTCGATTCCCAGCTGGTTGGGCATCATTACGTATTCGTCGTCTTCCACCCGGCGGGCAATCCAGTGGTGACCGCCGATGGTTTCCAGCCACCAGATTTCGTTTTCATCGCTGAAGGCAATGCCGTTGGGCTCGTAGGTGCCGTAGGTTTCCAGCAGCTTGCCCAGCCGCACCACGCCTTCTTTTGCGCTGCGGATGTAGGGCAGCACCAGAAGCACCAGGTCTTCTTCGCCGATGCCGCCGGGAATTTCCTTTTTTCCGTCCTTGTGATAGACCACGTAGGGGTCCGCGCCCAGTACTCTGGGGTTGGAGGTAATGGTTTCGGTGGCGGTCATGGCCACGTTGGCCGCGTTGATGCCGTTGGCGGGCCAGACACCGTTGGACGGGTCCACGCTGGGGTTGGAGGTGTAGCGCAGGGGATTGTCCGGCAGCTCGATGGTCAGGTGGGCAATTTTGCTCTTATAAATTTTCTTCTGTTTATCCGGCGTAACAACGATCAGTTTTTTTACGTCGAAAAAGCCGTCGTCGTTCCGGGCAATCATGGTGGAGCCGTCGATGCTGGCTTTTTTTCCTACAAGTATGGTGGTACAGGGCATAATGATTCTCCTTTGTATGTGAAGATTTGTTTTTCTTTTATTTTACACCTGGGGCGGGGCGGAACGCAGTATATTTTTTTTCGCGCAAAGATGATAAAATAAAAAAGTCCGGGTGTTCGACCCGGAAAACATTGCAGAGGTGCTTTTTATGAAAGAAATATCCATAAAAGATTTTGAAGGAATACATATCGGTCAGGCGGAGGACCTTGCCGCAGCTACGGGAATTACGGTGCTCTGGAGCGAGGCGGGCTTTGACGCCGGTCTGGACATCCGGGGCGGCGGGCCTGCCCTGCGGGAGTCCGGTCTTCTGGACCCGCTCACCAACGAACATAAGATTCACGCGGTGGTGCTGGGCGGCGGAAGCGCCTTCGGGCTGGATGCAGCCGGCGGCGTGCAGAAGTATTTAGAGGAGCGGGGCATCGGTTACGACGTGGGCGTGGCCAGAGTACCGCTGGTCTGCCAGGCGGATATTTTTGATTTAAGCGTGGGACGAAGCGACGTTCGGCCGGACAGGGAAATGGCTTACCGGGCCTGCGTCAATTCCGAAGCGGACAACTACCGGGACGGCAGCGTAGGTGCGGGCACCGGTGCCACCATCGGCAAATACTATGGAATCAAGCGCTGCACCAAGTCCGGCATCGGCAGCTATGCGGTGCAGATGGGCAATTTTAAAATCGGTGCGCTGGTGGTCGTGAACGCTTTTGGCGATGTTTACGAAGACGGAAAGCAGATCGCAGGCCTGCGGGGACCGGACGGCAGCGGCCTTTGCAGCACGCTGGACGTGATGTTCGATTCGGTCTCGCTGCCGGAGAATATGTTTGTGGGCAATACTACCCTGGGGATTATTGTAACCAACGCATCCTTTGCCAAAAAAGAGCTTTGCAGAATCGCGTCCATGGCCAACAACGGCTATGCCAACGCCATTAAGCCGGTGAACACTTCCGCCGACGGTGACTGCATTTTTGCGCTGGCGGCAGGCGAGGAGCAGGTTTCCGCCGATCTGGCGGGCGCTGCTGCTGCGGAAGTGATGGCCAAGGCCGTGGTGCGGGCCATTCGCAATGCGGAATCCCTCTGCGGCATTCCGGCGCTGCGGGATCTGTAAGAATCTGAAAATAGAGAAAGAAAAATTATTTTCCTGCCGGGTTTGCTTCCGGCTGTACGGGATTTTCCGGGCGGTTTTCCAGCAGCCAGGCCAGTCCCTTTGCCAGACGGTTTTCCGGAGAGGCAAAATGTCCGCCGGGGTTCTGCTGAAAGACGTGGCAGAGCTTTGCGGCTTTCAGCCGCTTCTCTTCGCTGCGGTATTTCTCGCCGATGGTGCACATCCAGGGGTCTTTGCTTTGGGACTCCTTGCCCCCGACGCTCAGGTACACCCGCTTGTCCGGGCCGGGCAGATGGCCGGCGCTGAATTCTTCCCAGCCGGGGAACCATAAAGAGCCGGAGACGCAGGCTGCGCCGGTAAATTCCGGGCAGCGGTAAAGGGCCCATAGGGCAAACAGACCCGCCAAAGAGTAGCCGGAAATGTAGAATTCATCCGCGGAAAAATGCTCCCGGCAGTAGGGCAGGGCTGCGGTGATCAGCCATTTCAGGGTTTCCGGACCGCCGCCGGTAAACGGTTTGTCGGTTTCGGCTTCCCAGGGAGAGAACTCACTGTTCCAGTCCCGGGCTTCAAAAAAGAATAAGATAAAATCCGCGGCGCATTTTTCTTCGGTCAGCGCCCGGATTTTTTCTTTGCTTTCTGCATCGTAAGAGCCGATGCCGCAGAAAATGACCGGGCCGGCATCGCCCAGAACGGTGCAGTTTTTATTTTGGAGAATCATATTCATCACAGCAGGGACCTCTCGGAATCAGTGCTTTGGGTAAAGATTTATTCTTGCGGACGGAAGATGGGGTCGTAGGCGGTTTTTGCCAGAAGATAGGCGCCGCTTACGGTCAGCAGGGTCTCCGGAATCATGTAAGAGGCGTTGTAGCCCAGAGAATACACAAAGGCCGCCCAGACGCCGTCGGTCAGGCTGCCCCAGATCAAAAAGCCGGAGAGCAGTGCGCACAAAAAGCGGAAGAAGCAAACCACCAGAGTTCCTGCCGCCACGCCTACGGCCGGTTTCTTCTGCGGCAGATAAAACAGTCCCGCCAGCCCCAGCACCATATACGCAAGTACATAATCCAGCAGCACCGAGCCGATCAGGGCCGCTGCGGTACCTGCCGGCGGGGCATAGATACCGCCCAGGGCCATCTGCAGCGCCGCGTTGACCAGGCCGGAAAGCAATCCCCATTTCGCTCCGTGGCGGAAACTGATGATAATAAAGGGCAGCATGGACAGCAGGGTCACGCTGCCGCCGCTGGGCATGCGCAGAATCTTGATTTGGGCCAGTACGGTGCCCAGCGCAATCAGAACAGCGCATTCGGTCAGTATTCTTGTTTTGGAAAATCTGTTCATAAAAAAATCCCCTTTCCGGGGATGCAAAAAAACAGTGTCAGCAACTTACGCCGGTATTACCCGGATCAAGTATAGGTATGATCTCAGCCTTTCAGCACCCTCGCTGAAAAGTATTATATCACAAATCGAGTCGGCAGAACAAAAAAACAGGCGCAGCGGAGGGCTGCGCCTGAAATTTTATGGATTCTTTAAATTATTCACCCTGATACTTGATTCTGGAAGCCTTGTAGAGTTCTTCTCTGTATGCCGGGGTCATCCAGGAGGTTGCCATACCCATTGCGACG
>JAZUKP010000022.1:0-8172 GCA_045643345.1 Anaerovoracaceae bacterium
CCGTAGGGGGTGCGGAACAATTGACGGCGGCCCTGCGCTGCGGCGCGGACGCCTTTTATTTTGGTCTGCAGAATTTTAATGCCCGGCGGAATGCGGACAATTTTAACGGCGAAGGGCTGGCGGAGACTATCCGCAGCTGTCATGAACACGGCTGCCGGGTGTATATTACCGTGAATACTCTGGTTTTCGATGACGAACTGGAGGCTGTGTATCGGACGGTGGACACGGCGGCGCAGGCGGGTGCGGATGCTCTGATTATTCAGGATTTTGCGGTGGCGGCCTATGCAAAGGAACGCTGGCCGAAGCTGAAGCGTTACGCATCCACCCAGATGGCGGTGCATAACAGTGAAGGCGTGCGCATGCTGCAGCAGTGGGGTTTTGACCGGGTGGTGCTGGCCCGGGAGCTGACCCTGGAAGAAATTAAGAAAATCGTGAAAGAGACGGGCGCCGACGTGGAGGTATTTGTCCACGGGGCGCATTGCATGTCCCTGTCCGGAAACTGCTATCTGTCGTCTATGATCGGCGGACGCTCCGGCAACCGGGGGCTCTGTGCCCAGCCCTGCCGGCTGGACTGCGAAGTCTGCGGCCGGGACCACGCTCTGTCTTTAAAAGATATGTCCTACGTAAAGCACATCCGGGAACTGGCGGACGCCGGCGTGGGAAGCCTGAAGATTGAGGGCCGCATGAAGCGGGCGGAATATGTGGCAGCCGCGGTGACGGCCTGCCGGAACGCCCGGGACGGTCAGCCCTACGATTTGGAATCTCTGCGTTCCGTTTTTTCCCGCAGCGGTTTTACCGATGGTTATCTGACAGGCAAACGCAATCAGGATATGTTTGGATACCGGACCAAGGAGGACGTACTGGCGGCCTCTGACGTGCTGAAAAAACTGGCAAAGCTTTACGAAAAAGAGCCACAGACCGTACCGGTGGATATGTTCTTTTACGCAGCGGCGGGAAAGCCTGTTCAGCTGTCGGTAAACGACGGTCTGCATTACGTCAGCGCGGAGGGGGAGGTGCCCCTGACCGCGGAAAACCGTCCCTTTACCGAAGAAGGTCTGCGGAAGAACCTGGGCAAACTGGGCGGAACCATGTATTATCTGCGGGATTTGTCTGCGGAAACGGAGGACGGCCTGATGCTGCCCCTGTCCGCATTAAACGATTTGAGAAGAAGAGCCATAGACGCTTTGCGGGAGGAGAGAATTCATGATGTACAGACTTCGCTTTGAAACCGCGGCGCAGGTCTTTGACGCACCGGGTTGCCGGATTGTGCTTCCTTTGGCGGAGGCCGCCCGGCATCCGGAGTTGAAAAACGTTATTCCGGAGATTCCCGCGGTGCTCTGGGAACACTCCATGGATAAAACCAGGGCTATGCTGTCCTCTTTTCCGGAGGCGGTGTGTGAAAATATCGGCGCGGTGCATCTGTGCCGGGAACTGGGCCTTGTCATGCACGGCGGCATGTATCTGAACGTGCTGAATACCGCCGCGGCAGAGCAGTACCGGCAGATGGGTCTGGCAGACCTGACCCTGTCCTTTGAAATGCCTTTTTCGAAAATGCGGGGTTTCCTGGCGGCATGGGAAAAGAGAAAAGACGCGGCGGAAGCCGGCCCCGCGGGTCTTTCCGTAGGTGCGGTGGTCTACGGCTACCTGCCTCTGATGAAGTTTCGCGCCTGTCCCGCTTTGGGACCCAAAGGCTGCAGCGGCTGCACCCGGGACAAATATCTGACGGACCGGAAAAACGAAAAGTTCCGGATTCTGTGCCGGAATTCGGAGTACTCCGAGCTTCTGAACTGCGTGCCGCTTTATGCTGCGGATAAATCCGTGCCCCCGCTGGATTTTCAGACTCTGTACTTTACCACGGAGAGTCGGGAAGAATGCATGCGCATCTTCGAAATGGTGCAAAACAAAGAAGTTCCGGATTTCCGCCGAACCGCAGGCCTCTACAACCGTGAACTGCTGTAAATAAAAATCCGCAGAAAATGCTCTGCGGATTTTTTGATGGTTCGTTTGGTTTTTACTTGATTCCCAGCTTTTCGGAGAACTGTTCGAAGAGCTCCGGAACGTTGATTTTCTGCGGGCAGATGTCTACGCACTGGCCGCAGGAAAGGCAAGCGGTAGGTCTCTTGTCCTCCGGAAGAGACATGATGTACATCTTCGCGGTGGGACCGCCGCCTACGTTGAATTCGTTGTAGCTTGCAATCAGGCTGGGGATATCCAGTTCTGCCGGGCAGCCGTCGCAGCAGTATCTGCACTTGGTGCAGGGAACTGCATTTTTCAGTCCTTCGGCAACTTCTGCCAAGGCTTCGGTTTCTGCTTCGGAAAGCGGTTCTCCGCCGGAAACGGTCTCCAGGTTTTGTTCCACCTGGGACATGGTGGTCATGCCGGAAAGCTGTACGCATACGTTGGGCAGATTCTGAACCCAGCGGATGGCCCATTCCGCATCCGTTGCTTCCGGACGCAGTACACGCAGCTTTGTGCTGAGATTTTCCGGAAGTACCGCCAGCTTGCCGCCCCGGATTCCTTCCATAACCCATACCGGAATGCCCAGTTCGGTGAGAAGGGCATATTTCTTGTCGGCATCCTGCAGTGTCCAGTCCAGATAGTTCAGCTGGATCTGGCAGAATTCAAACACGCCGGGGTGTCTTTCCAGGAAAGCCTTCAGGTTTTCGTATTTTGCGTGGGAAGAGAAGCCAAGATGCTTGATCTTTCCCAGTTTCTTCTGTTCTATCAGATAGTCGATGATGCTGGGGCTGCCGCCTTCGAAAACGTCGAAATTGGATTCGTTGATGTTGTGGCAGAGGTAGAAGTCAAAATAGTCTACCCCGCATTTTTCCAGCTGCTTCTCGAAAATCAGGGACGGATCGGCACTTTCTTCTGCGCTGACGCCCATGCGGCCCGGGAATTTGGATGCCAGATAAAAACTGTCTCTGGGGTAGTTCTTCAGAATCTTGCCGGTGACGATTTCGGACATGCCGCCGTGGTAGGGCCATGCGGTGTCGAAATAGTTGACGCCTCCCTTGATGGCGGTATCGAACATTTTTGCGGTAAGTTCTTCATCGATGGTCTTTCCGTCTTCCAGCAGCGGAAGCCGCATGCAGCCGAAGCCCAGGGCGGAAAGTTTTATGCCTTGAAAATCATTGTATTTCATATTGCCTGCTCCTTTCTTTATTCGATATAATAATACCATATCTGCGGAGAAAAATGCATATGACAAAAGAAGAAAGAACAGAAAAACTGAAAGAGAAGCTGGCGGAAATGAGCAGCTTCGAACGGGAGCTGCGGGCTTCCGGGAAAAAATATATTGCCGGTGTGGATGAAGTGGGCCGGGGACCTCTGGCGGGTCCCGTGGTCACCGCTGCGGTCATTCTGCCCGAGGATTTTTCGGTGCTGGGCGTGGACGATTCCAAAAAGCTTTCCGAAAAGAAGCGGGAGGAATTGTACGATCAGATCCTGGAGGCTGCGGTGGCGGTATGCATCGGCCGCCGGGAACCGGATCGTATTGATGAAATCAACATTCTGGAGGCCACCAAGGAAGCCATGCTGGATGCGGTGCAGGGCCTTTCCGTAAAGCCGGATCACGTGCTGATCGATGCGGTGCATCTGGACGGGCTGGAAATCCCGCAGACGAGCATTATCAAGGGGGACGCCCGTTCGGTGTCCATTGCCGCGGCGTCCATCGTGGCCAAGGTCACCCGGGACCGGGAGATGGTGCGGATGGCTGAACTTTACCCCGGATACGGTTTCGAATCCAACAAGGGCTACGGCACCAAGGCGCATTATGCGGGACTGGAGAAACTGGGCATGACACCGATTCACCGTCGCTCTTTCCTGAAAAATATGCATTTTTAGCGGATAATCCGCAATATCCAGGATAAAAACAAACCTTGTAAACTTAATGAGGATAGTATTTTAGGCATCTTTTTTCCTTGCGGAGAAGAGATGCTTTTATTATGCAAAAAAGTGGAGCAAAATCCCATTTTTTAAGAAAATTACCTTGATTTTTTTTGCAAAGTGGTGTAAAGTGGAGAGGAAAAATCAGGGTAGGGGATTCTACCCTCTGAAAGTGGTAGGCGAGGAGCAGATAACGTCCGATGTTGATGGGTTTTTACCAAAACTCCATAGATGCAAAGAACCGGGTAATCACACCGGCAAAGTTCCGGGAGGAGCTGGGCTCGAAGTGTGTTCTTACCCGCGGTCTGGACAACTGCCTGGTGCTTTACCCCTTAAAGACCTGGGAAACGGAAACAGCCAGAATTATGAGCCTGCCCCGTGCCGATGCGGAAGCCAGAGCTTTCATCCGCTACATCTACGGCAGTGCCGTGGAGTGCGAAATCGATAAGCAGGGCAGAACGGTTCTTCCCGCGGAGCTTCGTCAGTTTGCCGGCATCGACAAGGAACTGGTCACCATCGGTTTGATGGACCGGGTGGAAATCTGGGCCAAGGACGTTTACGATTCGGATGCCAACGGCGGACTTCTTTCCCAGGACGACTTTACCCGTTTCTCCGAAAAATATCAGGTGTAGCCTATGGAATTCCATCATGTACCCGTTCTGTACGAGAGCGTGATCGAAGGGCTGAACATTAAAGAAGACGGCGTTTATGTGGACGGCACCCTGGGCGGCGCCGGACATTCCTCCGGCATCTGTGAACGGCTTAGTGCGGAAGGTACGCTGATCGGAATCGACAGAGATACCGATGCGCTTGCCGCAGCCGGAGAAAGACTTGCTTCGTTTTCCTGCGGAAAGCACCTGGTTCACAGCAATTACTCCGACATCAAGCTTGTGTTAGACGAGCTGAAAACAGAAAAAATAGATGGCGCCCTGCTCGATTTGGGTGTTTCCTCCTTTCAACTAGACAATTCGAGCAGGGGATTTTCTTACCAAAGTGACGCTCCGCTGGATATGCGTATGGATCGTGAGGAGAACTTCACGGCCAAAGATGTAGTGAACGGTTACTCCGAAAAGGATCTGGCCTACATCATCAAAACCTACGGAGAGGAAAAATGGGCATCCCGGATTGCAAAGTTCATCTGCGACGCCCGGGAAGAAAAAGAGATTGAAACCACCTTCGAACTGGTGGAAATCATAAAGGCTGCGGTTCCCGCCGCGGCAAGAAGGGAAGGGCCTCACCCTGCGAAAAGAACTTTTCAGGCCATTCGCATCGAGGTCAATCAGGAACTGGAACATTTAAAGACCTGTCTGGACGATTTTATCGATTGTCTGGCTCCCGGCGGAAGACTTGCGGTAATTACTTTCCACTCTCTGGAAGACCGCATTGTAAAAGATTGTTTTCAGAAGCACTTGGATCCCTGCACCTGCCCGCCGGATTTTCCGGTGTGCACCTGCGGCAAGAAACCCGATGTGAAGCGGGTCACCCGCAAGGCTGTGGAAGCAGACAGCAAAGAATTGATGATGAACCCCAGAGCCCGCAGCGCAAAGCTGAGAATCGTGGAGAAAATATAAATGAATCGCGTGATTAAGAATAAAAAGAAAATGATTGTACTGACAGTGTTGGCTCTGGTGATGACCGCGGCCCTGAGCATCGGTCTTGTGGCACTGAACGCCTACTCCTCCAAGCTGCAGTATCAGATCAACAGCATCAACAACGAAACCCAGGCTTCCGATTACAAAATCGCGAACCTGCAGGTAAAGATTAAAACCGCCACCAATGTAGCGAACCTGGAGGACCGGGCACTGCAGATGGGACTGGTATATCCGAGCTTCAGCAACATCGTGTATGTCAACTCCGGAGACGGGGTAAGGGACTTCGCCCTGGCACTGAAACTTAACGCATACGAATAAACGACGCCGCTTCAAAAACGGGCGTCGTTTTTGAAATTGATTTTATGAAGAACAACAAACCCAGCTTTAAAAACAGAAAAAGGGTGCTTTTTATTTTTGCCGTTTTTGTGCTTTTCTTCGGTGCATTAACTTTCCGGGTTGCCTGGCATCAGATTATCATGGGGCCGGAATACACCCAGAAGGCATCCCGGCAGCAGACTGCAGACAACGTAATTTCCGCCCTTCGCGGGGATGTGCTGGATCGCAACGGCGGTCAGCTGGCGATTTCCGCCACGGCCCATACTATTTGGGCAAGACCCAGCACGGTGAAGGACAACGGGAAAACGGACGCGGATAAAGCGGCTAACGTGCAGGTGATCGCGGATACCCTGGTGGAAATACTGGGACTGGATCCGAAAGAAACGATGGAAACCATTACCGCCAACAAGAGTCTGGTAAAGGTGACCAAAAACGTGGAATCCGAAAAAGCGGACGCGCTGCGCAGCAAACTGAACGAGCTGGGGCTGGTAGGCATCGACATTATCGAAGATTCCAAGCGCTTTTATCCGCTGGGCGCCTTTGCCTCACAGATTGTGGGCATCACCACGGATGACAACGTAGGTCTGACCGGACTGGAAAAGTATTATAACCAGTATCTTTCGGGAGTGAACGGTCGCTGGATCACCAGCAAGGACAATAAACAGAACTCTCTGATCTACGGAGAAGATAAATACTACAGCGCCAAAGACGGTTATACCATCGTCACCACCATCGATGCCAATATCCAGCGCATCGTGGAGGAAAAAATCGCGGATTACCAGAAAAAATTCGATGCGGACCGGGTTTTCTCCATCGTGATGGACCCGAAAACCGGCGAAGTAATCGCCATGGCCCAGACCGACGAATTCGATCTGAACAATCCCAGAACCTGTCTTCCGGGAGACGAGAAGAAATACGAAAAGCTGACCGACGCCGAGAAGGTGGAATACTGGTCCAATATGTGGAGAAACTTCTGCGTCTGCGACGTGTACGAACCCGGTTCCACTTTTAAGCCCATCACTGCGGCCCTGGCTCTGGACTACGGGGTCACGGATATGAAGGAAAAATTCTACTGCTCCGGCAGTATTAAGGTGGCGGACTGGACCATTCACTGCTGGGATTACCCCCGTTCCCACGGTTATGAAACCGTGGCGGATGCGGTGATGAACTCCTGCAACCCGGTTATGGTGCAGCTGATTCAGCGAATCGGAAAGACCAACTATTACAACGGTCTGCGCACCTTCTGCATTACCGAAAAAACCGCCATTGACTTTCCCGGCGAGGGCACCAATCTTATTTACGGCGAATCTGCGGCGGGTCCGGTAGAGCTGGCCACCATGTCCTTCGGACAGGGTATTGCGGTTACGCCGGTCAGCCTGGTTTCCGCCTTCAGTTCACTGGCCAACGGCGGAAAACTGATGCAGCCTCATTTCGTAAAGCAGATTCTGGATGCGGACGGAAAAGTGGTGGAAGATATTCAGCCGGTGGTGCGGAATATTACGGTTTCCGAAGAGACCGCTTCGGACATGATGGATATTCTGGAAAAGGTTGTGTCCGAGGGCGGCGGCGGCAAGGCTGCCATTACCGGATACCGCATCGGCGGAAAGACCGGTACTTCCTATAAGCCGAAGAACGGTGTCTACGACCCTAACATCGTGTATACCTCTTTTATGGGGCTGGCCCCCATGGAAGATCCGCAGTACGTCTGCCTGGTGGTATTCGATACACCTCGGGTGAAGAAAACCGCCAGTGCCACGGCCTGCGCCTGCGAAAAGGAAATCATGCAGGAAATCCTGCTGTATAAAAACATCGTACCGAACTACACCAGCGAAGAACTTGCCAAAATCAACAAGGCAAAAAGAGCGGTACCGGATCTGGTGGGAAAGAATCTGGAGGATGCCATCGGCATTCTGGCAGGCAAGGGACTGGAGTGTGAAATCTCCGGAGACCCCGGCATGCAGTACGAGGAAATCTTTGTAACCGACCAGTTCCCCAAGGCGGGAACCGAGCTGGACAAGGGTTCGGTGGTCACCATTTATTATCAGTAACGGAGAAGAAATGAGAGCGACAAGTCTGGAATTTTTAGCGGAAGCCTGCGGCGGCAGACTTCTGGGAAATACGCAGCAGAAGGTGCTGGACGTTAAAATCGATTCCCGGCAGGCCAGCCTGGGCGATTTGTTCGTGTGCGTCGTCGGCGAGTACAACGACGGTCACGATTATGCAGAAAACGCTCTGGAAGGCGGCTGCACCATGTTTTTGATGTCCCGGGAGGATATTGCGGAAACCATGACGGCGGAGCATCCCGAGGCTGCGGTCATTCTGGCGGCGGATACGGTAAAAGCTTTCGAAGATATGG